>NZ_JBFUGX010000309.1:0-4973 GCF_056402675.1 Polaromonas sp. P3_C2
CTGCGCGGCTGGCCGTCGGGCCGCCCCAAGGCCAGGCAGCCCCTATTGAAAGTGAAAGGGGCAGCGTAACGCCGAAGGCACACGAAGTGAAAAGCGTGGGGGCTCGATAACTATGGAGCATGCACCCGCCTGGCTGACCAACAGCTTTATTTACCTGGCCGCCGCCGTCATTGCCGTGCCGCTGGCCAAAAAACTCGGCCTCGGTTCCATCATCGGCTACCTGGCCGCCGGCATCGCCATAGGCCCCTGGGGCCTGGGCCTGGTTACCAATGTGCAGGACATCCTCCACTTCGCCGAGTTTGGCGTGGTGTTGATGCTGTTCCTGGTGGGGCTGGAGCTGGAGCCCAAACGCCTGTGGAATCTGCGCCGGCCCATCTTCGGCTGGGGCAGTGCCCAGGTGCTGGGGTGCGCCGCCCTGCTCACAGGCGTCGCGATGGCATTTGGCGTGAGCTGGCAAATAGCGCTGGTGGCCGGCCTCGGGCTGGCGCTGTCGTCCACCGCCATCGCGCTGCAGGCCATCGGCGAGCGCCACCTGATGCCGACATCGAGCGGCCAGGCCGGGTTTTCCATCCTGCTGTTCCAGGACGTGGCGGCCATCCCGATTCTCGCGCTGTTGCCCCTGCTGGGCGCAATCGGTGGAGAAAATGAGGCTGTAGCGCATACCAGTCGTGCGCTGGAAGCTATCAAAATCGTAGCGGCCATCGTCGGCATCATCCTGGGCGGCCGCCTGCTGCTGCGGCCCCTGCTGCGCTGGATCGCCAACAGCGGTACACCTGAAATTTTTACCGCAGCCTCGCTGCTGCTGGTGGTGGGCATTGCGGCGCTGATGCAGTTCGTCGGCCTGTCGATGGCCCTGGGCGCTTTTCTGGCGGGTGTGCTGCTGGCGGAAAGTGAATACCGCCGCGAACTCGAAACCGATATCGAGCCTTTCAAGGGCCTGCTGCTGGGCCTCTTCTTCATTGCCGTCGGCATGAGCATCGACTTTGGCGTGCTCTGGAAATCGCCCGGGCTGATGGCCGCCATCCTGGTGGGCTTCCTCGGTTTGAAACTGGTGGTGATTTACGGCCTGGCGCGCCTCATGAAGCTGCCTTTCCAGGAACGCCCGGTGTTCGCGGTACTGCTGGCGCAGGGCGGCGAGTTCGCCTTCGTCGTGTTCCAGGCAGCAGCCGGGGCGCATGTGTTTTCCGCTGAGATCGCCTCACTGCTGATAGGCGCGGTGGCACTGTCCATGCTGCTGAGCCCGCTGCTGCTGGTGGCCGTCGACAAGTTGTTGCTGCCGCGCTGGGCCGGCTGCGACACGCCGCAACTCGAAGAAATCTCCGAGCAGCAGGAGGCGCCCATCATCATTGCCGGTTTCGGCCGCTACGGCCAGATCGTCGGCCGCATGCTGCTGGCCCAGGGCATTCCGGCCACCGTGCTGGACCACGACGCGGAAATGGTCGAAACCGTGCGGGCTTTCGGCTACCGGGTGTTTTACGGCGATGCGACGCGGCTGGACCTGTTGCGCACGGCCGGCGCGGCCACAGCCAAAATCCTGGTGCTGTCGGTCGACGACATGGAGCAATCGCTCAAGATCGTCGACCTGGCGCGCGAGCATTTTCCGCAGATGCAGATCGTCGCCCGCGCGCGTGACGTGACGCACTGGAACGCGCTGCGTGACCGCGGCGTGATGCAGGTGGAACGTGAGGTGTTCGAGTCCAGCCTGCGCAGCGCGCGCACGGTGCTGGAACTGCTGGGCCAGCCGCCGCACGAAGCGCGCCAGGCGGCGATGCGCTTTCGCCGGCACAACCTCGAGCTGTTTGAACGCATGTACCCGCACCGCAAGGACCGTACCAAGGTCATCGCCGTGGCCACCCAGGGGCGTTTACAACTGGAAGAGCAGCTGGCCCAGGAACGCCAGCAACAGGCGCAGCGCCGGCCTGCTGCCTGGCATGCCCAGGAATCCGAATAAAAACAGCTCCAGGCCTTTAGTAGCGGGCGCGAGCAGCTATTGATTTTATAGCACCCGCCTGTCCAGGGATATTGAACGGCAATTACCGGTTCGACTGCTGCTCGGCGTCACGCCGCCGCTGCTCCATGGCACGTCGCTCCACACAAACCGGGTGCTGGGCGAAGCCCGGCTTGGCACACTGCTCAGACATGCAGATCTGGAAACCGAGGAGGATGCGCCCTTCACAGGCCTGCCGCGGATTGCCGGTAGCCGCCTGCGGCGCCGGTGTGGCAGCTTGGTCGGTCACCGAAGGGGAAGGGGTAGCAGCGGATTTGGGCTGAACCTGTTTGGCCTGCCGTTCTTTTTCCAATGCAGCTTTTCGGGTAGCGGCCGCAGCCGCAAGCGCTGCCCTAGAGGCTGCAGACAGGGGTGCCTTCGCCACAGAAGAGGAAGCAGCCGAGGCCGCAAGCTGGGCCTGCGCAGCTGGCACTGCGGGTGCAGCTGCAGCAGGCGCCGCAGACACCACGGGCGAAGTGGAAGCTGCCGGCGTGGCCACCGCCGCGCCGGGCGCTGCCTTGGCCGCTATATTGGCCGGTATGGCAGACGGGGCGGCAGGGGCAGCGCGACCGGAAAGGGATTTCCATCCAAGGCCAATCACGGCCAGCGCCACCAGGCCCGCCAGACCCCACACCAGGTAGCGGTAGGGTGCAGGTGAAGCTGCCTTTGCGGGTGTCGTTGCGACCCCGGGCGACGCCAGGGGACTGCGCCGCCGTGCCGATTTTGACTTTATCGGCGGCCGTGCGGCGTCGTTGGTATTCGCGGCTGGGCCCATGGCGGGAATTGCGGCTGCACCTTGCGTTGGCCGCCCGCTGGCAGGCTCAGGTGCTGCCGGGCTCACGGGTGCCTCGCTGAACACGGTCTCCGGCCAGTCGGTGGATGCATCATGCTCTTCCTGGTCCGGCTGAGCCGCCGCAGCGACCACCGGTGTCCCCAGGCGCGTGGCATCCGGGTCATCGGCGGCGGGCTTCACCGGCACATGAGGCGGCAAAGGCGCCTTGGCTGCCGCCTCTTCAAGGGCCTTCCAGGCCATATCGGTGTCGGTCCCGGAGGCGGATACGCTGGCCGGCGCTGGAGGGGCTGGTTGTGTATCGGGACGCGGAACAATCAGCGTTCCGGTACCCAGGCGCCGGCCGATGTCCGAGTCGTCTGCGCCAGGCACGCCGAGTTTTTTGAGGCGGCGGCGCGCCAGGTCGGCATAGATACCCGACGGGAACTTGGCCAGAAAGCCCTGGATGTCTTCCACATCCATGGACTCCTTGATGTCTTTCCAGTAGACGAGCTCGAGCTCCTGCGTCACGACCGAGATGTTGGCGCTGGTGCCTGACGGCTGGTCAACCAGCGCTTCGCCGGACAGCATGGTGGAAGTCCAGGTTGAACTGCTGCCGGGCCCGGGCGGCACGGCGGTCGGAACCACCGAGATATCGGGCGCCTCGCGTGCCGCGGCCTGCAGCGCAGCAAGGAACTCCTGCGCGCTGGCATAACGCTGGTCGCGCGATTTGGCCAGGGCCTTGGCCACCACGGCATCCAGCGCAGCGGGCAATCGGGCATTGAACGCACCCGGCATGACCGGGGTATGCCCGACGATCTGCTGGATGGTGGCGAAGTCGGTGTCACCGTCAAACGGCCGCTTCCCGGTGAGCAGTTGATACAGCACGATGCCAGCGGCAAACAGGTCTGCGCGGGCGTCAATCGGCCGGCCCTGCACCTGCTCGGGCGACATGTATTTCAGCGTTCCGACCATGGAACCCTGCGTACGGGTGGCTTCGCCGGAATCCTGGATGCGTGCCACACCAAAGTCGGTGAGCTTGACACGCCCGCTCGTCTCGATCAGCAGGTTGGCCGGTTTGATGTCGCGGTGGACGATGCTTTGCCTGTGCGCGTAATCCAGCGCCGAAAGCAGGTCACCCATGATGCCCAGGGTCTGCTCCAGGGTGTAGAGGTTGCCCTTGTCCAGGTGGTGCTTGAGGTCGTCGCCGTCGACGAATTCCATGACCAGGAAGGCAATGTCGCCGTCACGGTCGGAGTCATAGACGCTGACAATATGCGGATGCTGCAGGCGCGCCGCAGACCGGGCCTCGGTGCGAAAACGCACTTCGTACTCTGCGGCGGCTTCTTCCGACAGATTTTCGACCTTGATGGTCTTGATCGCCACCCGGCGGTCAAGATTGGGATCCCGCCCCTCATACACCAGCCCCATCGCCCCCTTGCCGAGGACGCGGATGAGATCGTAACGGCCAAGTTTCTTGAGACTCATGAGGGAATGGAAATGGACGTAACTGGCGGAAACCGTGCTGCGGGCCTGTGGGGGACGCCTACGTCTTGAAACAAAAAACGATTCTAGCCTGCATCATGCAGCGAAAAAGGTCCGGAATCCGCCCTCTTCCGCGGATCAGGTCCTGATGGAAAACGTGACAAGCGGGGCATTTTCGTCGGTACGCTCGCAGCCCGGCACGATCTGGCCGCTGCCAACCAGGTAGCACTCGGTGCGCCGCAGCACCACCGCCTCACTCTGGTTGCCCAGGTACACCCAGGTGCCGTAGCTGGAAGCGTCTGTCAATACAAAATGCCCGCCGCGCCATTCGAGGGTGGCATGCATGCGCGAAACACGGGGGTCGTTCAAGGTCAGCGCCGCATCGGCGGCCCGGCCCAGCGCCAGCTTGCTGCTTTTCGAATCCAGCCTGACGGTTTGTTCCGCAAAGCTGAGTTCGAGGAAGGCCTGGCTGGGTGAAGAGAACATCGAACGCCCGGCCATCGTGGCATCCTCGTCGCGGCCAGCCTGCCATTCGACCCGGTAGACATGGCTGGCTTCAGCCCTGCCGCGCAGGTACATGGGGCCCATGCTGCGCAGGGATGCCCTCTGGGCGGGCAACAGGGCGGTCCAGACGTTTTCGGTCGTGAGGATCTGGGCGGCACCCGCAAGGTCTGCGAGCCGGGCGGCGGAATTGACGGTGTCACCGAAACAGTCGCCGTCGATTTCAACCAC
>NZ_JBFUGX010000310.1:0-4973 GCF_056402675.1 Polaromonas sp. P3_C2
GAACTGGTCGACCTGCATGCGCTGGTAGGAGAACAGTCCCAGCACCACGATGGCCAGCATGACCATGGTGGCGAACACGGGATTCCTGAGGCTGACCTGCGTGAACCACATGCGCGTGAGTCCTCAGGGCGCCGGCTTGGCGGGTGCACTGGCCGCTTGCGCCGCAGCCGGAAGCTGTGTGAAGCGCACTTTGGTGCCCTCACGCAATGGGCCGATCTCGCCGCGTATCACCACCGCGCCGTCGGCCAGGCCCTTGACGGCTACCACGCTGTCTTTGCCGGCGGTGCCGCGCGCACCCAGCTCGACGCTCTTGTGTACCACCAGGTCGTTTTCAACCGCCTGCACATAAGGTGTGGGTTTGTCGGTGCGCACGGCGCTGACCGGCACCGACAGCAGCGAAGCGCTGGCCGTGCCCAGCGTGCCCTGCGCAAACAGCCCCTGGCGCAAGGGCGGCGCGCCGGCGTCGCCTGCTGCGCCCGGGTTGTCGATGCTGAGGTAAGCCATCACACTGCGGCTGCCGGCCTGCGCTGTGGGATTGATGCGCACCACTTTGGCCGTGACGGGCTGGCGGCTGCCTTCGATCTGCAGCTGCGCGGTCTGGCCCACGCGCACGTCCATGGAGTCGGTGGCGCTCAAGGTGGCTTCCAGCTCGAGCCGRCTCAGGTCCACCACCTCGACGATTTTGGTGTCGATGCCCACGCGTTCACCGGGTTGCGCCAGGCGCTGCGACACCTGGCCGGAGATGGGGGCTTTCAGGATCGTGTCGTCCACCGATTTGGCCGCGACCTCGGTGGCGGCCAGGGCTGCCTTGTAGGTGGACTGCGCGGCATTGAGATTGGCCAGGGAGGTGTCGAGCGCGGTCTTCGAGATGAAGCCCTGGTCAACCAGCGCTTTGTTGTTGTCGTACTGGCGCTGCACCACGTCGACCTGTGCCTTGGCCGACTCGGCCTGCTCGCGGGCCTGGCGCACGCGTGACTGGTATTCGGTGGCGTCGATGCGCGCAATCACCTGGCCGGCCTTGACCACGTCGCCTTCGCGAACCGTGAGACCCTGCAGCTCGCCGGCCACGCGCGCCTTGATGACGGCGGAGTTGACGGCCTTGAGCGAGCCCGACACCGGCAGTCCCTGAACCACGTCGCGTGTCTGGGCCTTGACCACATCGGTGGCGGCCAGCTCGACCTGCCCCATGTCCTTGACAGCGGTGCTTGCGGCAAGCGCCTGTTGCTGGGCCTTGCGTGCGGACAGTGCACGCAGTACGCCGCCCGCGATGAGCAGCACGATAAGCCCGGCGACCGCCCACTTGACCCATCGTTTCATGTTGCGGCTTTCCTGTTGGCCTGTGCGGCGACGCCGGCTGGCGCGGAGATGCCGTTCAGGATGGTTTCCACCTGGAAGGCGATGTATTTTTGGGCATCCAGGTCCGCGTCGCTGCTGATGCAGATGCCGGCGGTGTGCCTGGACAGGATCAGGAAAATCATGGGAGCGACCACCAGGTAGACCGCATAGTCCAGGTCCATGGGGCGGAACTCGCCGCGGTCCATGCCGCGCTGCAGGATGCTGCGGATCAGCCCGTGGCCCGGCATGATGACTTCCTGCTGGTAGAAGGCCGCGATGTCGGGGAAGTTCTTGGCCTCGCTCATCATCAGCTTGGTCAGGCCCGACGCGCGCGTCAGGCCCACGCGCTCCCACCAGCTGTTCATGCAGTAAGCCAGCAATTCAGGGGTGGTGCCTTCAAAGGTGTCCAGCTCGGTGCGCCATTCCGTGAAGCGGCCCGAAATGTTTTCGCGCACCACGGCCTTGAACAGTTCTTCCTTGCTCTGGAAGTAAAGGAACAGTGTGCCTTTCGAGACCCCGGCGCGCGCCGCCACTTCTTCGGCGCGGGTGGCGGCAAAGCCTTTTTCCACGAACAGGTCTAGCGCCGCGTCCAGCAGTTCGCCGGGGCGTGCTTCCTTGCGGCGCTCGCGTTTGGCGGCGACCGCGGAGGTTTTGTCGCAAAATAATTTGGAAAGTGACATAGTTACTGACTGACTGGTTAGTAATATATCTGCTTACTTTCCGACCGTCAACCAAAACCGCCTAGGCTACACCGAGGCGGGGGAGCCGGTAGTGCCCTGAAAGGTAAACCCGCGGTAAAGCAGCCGGGTCTGCCGCGGGCCCAGGCGAAAGGGCCCCGCGAGAGGCCGGCTGTCTAAACGGGTGTGAACCGGCCAACCATCAGCGCCAGCCACTCACGCAGTACCTGCTGTGAAACCACCAGGCCAGAGGCGGAAGGCACCCATTCCATCAGGTCGTGCTGCGCCGGCTGCACCTGGCCCATGGGGGCGGGCGTCACCGTCAGGCCGGCACGCTCAAAAGCCCGGACAGCGCGCGGCATGTGCCAGGCGTCGGTGACCAGCGCGATGCGCTGCACACCGCTTTGCTGCAGCACAGGCGCCAGCAGGCGGGCATTGCCCCATGTATCGCGCGACTGGGCTTCGTTCCAGCGCAGTGTCATGCCATAGTCCTGCTGCACCGTGCGTGCGGCCACCACGGCTTCGGAATCGGTCTGTGCGCTGCTGGCCGCCCAGCCCATGCCGCCGGTAAAGGCCAGCGGCAAGCCCGACTGCCGGGCCAGCCAAACACCGTAGCGCAACCGCGCCGCCGTGTGCGCGCCCGGCTGGCTGCTGCCGTATTCAGCTGCTTCAGGCAGCACGCCGCCGCCCAGCACCACGATGGCCTGCACCTTTTGGGCCTTGAGGCTGGCCACCGGCATGGCGGCAAACTGCGGCAGCACGGTGCGCGCCAGCCATACGGCCGTGCCGTGGCAGCTGAGCAGCGCCAGCAGCAGTACTGAACAGGTTGCCAGCGCCAGCCCGGCCTTTTTATTTCGCCAGGCCAGCACGAGGCCCAGCAGGGCCAGCAACAGCAGCAAGGCCGGCGGGAGCGCCAGGCTGGTTAGCAAAGGCTTGAGCGCGCCGAATTCCATGCGTTGTATTGATTGCTATGAAAAATATAGCTGCTCGCGCTCGTCCTGATTGGTCCGGAGCCCTGAAAGGCCATCAATAAAAGGCTTGCAGGCCGGTCTGGGCGCGGCCCAGGATCAGTGCATGCACGTCATGCGTGCCTTCGTAGGTGTTCACCGTTTCGAGGTTGATCATGTGGCGGATCACATGGTATTCGTCATGGATGCCGTTGCCGCCGTGCATGTCGCGCGCCAGGCGGGCGATGTCCAGCGCCTTGCCGCAGCTGTTGCGTTTGATCAGCGAAATCATTTCCGGCACGGACTTGTCTTCGTCCATCAGCCGGCCCACGCGCAGGCAGCCTTGCAGGCCCAGCGTGATCTCGGTTTGCATGTCGGCCAGCTTCTTCTGGATGAGCTGGTTTTGTGCCAGCGGGCGGCCGAACTGCTGGCGGTCCATGGTGTACTGGCGGGCGCGGAACCAGCAGTCTTCAGCCGCACCGAGCGCACCCCAGGCGATGCCGTAGCGCGCCTTGTTCAGGCAGCCGAAGGGGCCCTTGAGGCCGCTCACGTTGGGCAGCAGGTTGGCTTCAGGCACAAACACGTCGTCCATCACGATCTCGCCGG
Source organism: Polaromonas sp. P3_C2 (assembly GCF_056402675.1). Classification (NCBI taxonomy): domain Bacteria; kingdom Pseudomonadati; phylum Pseudomonadota; class Betaproteobacteria; order Burkholderiales; family Comamonadaceae; genus Polaromonas; species Polaromonas sp. P3_C2. The sequence continues at coordinate 3,566 of NZ_JBFUGX010000310.1, forward strand.
TGATCGACGCGCGCAAGCTCATCTTGCCTTCGATCTTGGGGGCGCTGAGGCCCTTCATGCCCTTCTCAAGCACGAAGCCGCGAATGCTTTCCTGGCCGCCGACCTTGCYGTCGGGGTCTTCCAGCTTGGCCCAGACGATGAACACGTCGGCGATCGGGCTGTTGGTGATCCACATCTTGGCGCCCTTGACGATGAAGCCGCCGTCCACCGGCTTGGCGCGCGTCAGCATGCTGGCGGGGTCGGAGCCATGGTTGGGCTCGGTCAGGCCGAAGCAGCCCACCCATTCGCCGGTGGCCAGCTTGGGCAGGTATTTTTGCTTTTGCGCTTCGCTGCCGTAGGCGTTGATGGGGTGCATGACCAGCGAGCTTTGCACGCTGATGGCGCTGCGGTAGCCGCTGTCGACGCGTTCCACCTCACGCGCGACCAGGCCGTAACTCACGTAATTGAGGCCGGCGCAGCCATAGCCTTCGATGGTGGAGCCCAGGAAACCCATGGCGCCGGCTTCATTCATGATCTCGCGGTCGAATTTTTCGTGGCGTGCGGCCATCAGCACGCGGGGCTGCAGTTTTTCCTGGCAGAAAGCGTGGGCGGCGTCGGCTATGGCGCGCTCGTCTTCGCTCAGCTGCTCCATAAAGAAAAACGGGTCTTGCCAGTTGAATTGGTTTTTCATGGGTTGTCTCCGAAAAAGGTGGCTTGGTTTGCAGTGTAGGGCGCGTGGCTGGGATGCCCGCGGGCAGCTCGATTGTTTGACAAGCATGAATAGTTGTCTAATATCAAATATCGATCCAACGATATAAAAAACATATTCATGGATGGCTTATGGAATTTCGTCACCTCCGCTATTTCCTTGTCCTGGCCGAAGAGCTGCATTTCGGCCGGGCGGCCCGGCGCCTGTCGATTTCCCAGCCGCCGCTGTCGCTGAACATCCAGCAGCTTGAAGCCTCGGTCGGCGCCAAGCTGCTCACGCGCAACAGCAAATCGGTGCAACTCACCGCCGCCGGGCAGGCCTTTGTGCCGGCGGCGCGCGCCTTGCTGGATCAGGCCGCGCAGGCGGCTGGCCATGCACGTGACGTGGGGCAGGGCATGGCCGGCAGTCTGGCCATCGGCTTTTCAGGAACCATGCTGTACAGCGGCCTACCCAGGATCCTGGAGCGCTTCCAGGCCGAACACCCGTTGCTGCGCCTCACGCTGAAGGAACTCAACTCCAGCGAACAGCTGATCGAGCTGGCGCATGACCGGCTGGACCTCGGCTTTGTGCACACCACACGCGTGCCGCCCGAGTTGTCGCAGGTGCTGGTGTCCAGCCAGGCCTTTGTCGGTTGCCTGCCCGCGGGGCACGCGCTGGCGCGAAAGCGTTCGATATCGCTGCAGCAGTTACAGGGCGAACCCTTTGCCGTGGTGTCGCGCA
>NZ_JBFUGX010000311.1:0-4965 GCF_056402675.1 Polaromonas sp. P3_C2
AACACGCGGCGCTTGCTGCGCTTTTCCTGCATGGCCAAACCCGCTCCGTCTCTTCCTCCTTCGCCTGACCTGGATGACAAGCCGCTCGACGGCTGGCGGCTGCGCCTGTACACCATCATCTTTGAGGCCGACACCCGTGCCGGACGGCTTTTTGACAAGACACTGATCGCCCTTATCCTGGTCAGTATCGCCGTGGTGATGGCCGACAGCGTGCAGTCGATCCATGCTTCGCACGGCCGGGCGTTCGCGGTGGTCGAATGGATCTTCACGCTACTCTTCACCGCCGAATACATCGCGCGCCTGGTGTGTGTGCGCAAGCCGCTGCAGTACGCGACAAGTTTTTTCGGCATCATCGATCTGGTCGCCGTGTTGCCAACTTACCTGGCGCTGTTCTTTCCGGAACTCCATGCGCTCATCGATGTGCGCGTGCTGCGGCTGCTGCGTGTGTTCCGTATCTTCAAGCTGGCTGCCTACGTGGCTGAATACCAGTCGCTGGGCCGGGCGCTGGCAGCGAGCGGCCGCAAGATTCTGGTGTTCCTGTCAGCCGTGGTCATGATGGTGCTGGTGATGGGTACCGTGATGTACGTGGTCGAAGGGCCGTCCAACGGCTTTACCAGCATCCCGACCTCGGTCTACTGGGCCATCAGCACGGTCACCACGGTAGGCTTTGGCGACATCACGCCCAAGACAGACCTGGGCCGGCTGATCTCGTCATTCATGATGTTGCTGGGCTGGGGCATTCTTGCGGTGCCCACCGGCATCGTCACGGCCGAAATGGCGGCGGAGCGGCGGCTGCAGCATCTGGCCTTGCCGACCACGCGCACCTGCCATGAATGCCTGACCGAAGGCCACCTGCCCGAGGCAGACTTCTGCTTTCATTGCGGGGCAGCGCTGCCGCTTTATCAGCATCAAGACCAGCACAAGGATTCCGGGGACGCGAAGGATGCATCCTCTCGGCGTCCTGGTGTTTAAGACGCGCCGGCCGTCAACCGGCGCGGCGTGATCTCTATCGACCCGAGCGCTGTACTCATCCACACCGTGCCGTCCTGCACCGTCACCTGCAGCTGCATGCTGCGCTCAGCCAATTTGGCCAAGGCCTGGCTTTCTGCCGCATCGATCTGCCAGACCACCAGGTTGGCGGCGCGGGTGAGCTTGGTTTCAATGTTCTTCCACCAGACCGGTGTACTGCTGGCAAAGCTGTAGACGCTGACCTTTTCGGCCCGCCCGGCGGCCTTCATCAGGCGCTTGTCGTCGGGCTGGCCGACGTCAATCCAGTGCAGGATCTGCTCGGTGTAGTCCTTGTGCCAGAGCGCGGCTTCATCCACGTCCCACAAGTCCTTGGCAAATTCAAGGTTGCCCTTTTTGTCGTCGGCCGGCACGTTGAGCGCGAAGGCCAGCAGGCGGATCATCATGCGTTCGTCGGCCTCCGACGGGTGGCGCGCAATGGTCACGCTGTGGTCGGCGTAGATGCTGCGGTCCATGTCGGACAGGGCTAGCTGGGCTTTGTAGATAGTGGCTTTGAGTGCCATAGGATTTACTTCTTTATCTCTGGTCTGGACGGGAACGAACCCTCTATTGGAACAGAGCGCAGAAGGGTAACCCCGCCCGAGCGGGATTTAACGGGTCTGGCTATAGTTTCCCGATGATCAGTCTTTCAGTCCTAGACCAGTCCGTCGCCGTCACCGGCCGCACGGAAGACGCCTCCATCCGCGAAACCCTGCAACTGGCCCGCCACTGCGAAGCGCTGGGCTACAAACGCTTTTGGGTCAGCGAGCATCACAGCCACCCCAGCATCGTCGGCTCGGCCCCCGAAGTCTTGATGGCAGCCATCGCGGCCACCACCAGCCGCATCCGCGTGGGCAGCGCCGGTGTCATGCTGCCGCACTATGCGGCGCTCAAGGTGGCAGAGCAGTTTCGGGTACTCGAAGCCATCGCGCCGGGCCGCATCGACCTGGGCGTGGGCCGCGCGCCGGGCTCGGACATGCGTACGGCGCGTTTGCTGAGCAGCGACCCGCGTCAGTCGGCCGAGAACTTTCCCATCCAGGTGCGTGAGCTGCAGGCCTGGCTGGCTGGCGTTGACCTGCCCGAAGGCCATCCGGGCCGCGGCGTGACGGCCAACCCCATGGGGCCGACCACGCCGGAGATGTGGATGCTGGGCAGTTCTGACTACGGCGCGCARCTGGCCGCGCACTATGGACTACCGTATGCGTTTGCTTACTTCATCACCGACGGGCAGGGCGCGGAGCAGGCATTGGACCTGTATCGGTCCACCTACCGGCCCAGCCCGCGCCACCCGACGCCGCAGGCGGTGCTCTGCGTCTGGGCGCTGGCGGCCGACACGGAGGCCGAGGCCTGGCATCACTTCTCGGGTCGCGAGCGCTGGAAGATAGACCRCAACCGCGGCGCGCTGGCGGCCCTGCCTTCGCCCGAAGAAGTGGCGCTGCGGCCGTATACGCCGGTCGAGCAGGCCGAGGCCGACAGGCTCAGGGCCAATGCGTTGGTCGGCAGCGGCCCGCAAGTTGCTGCCAAATTAAGGGCGTTGGCTCATACACTGGGGGTTGACGAGCTGGTCGTGATCACCTGGACACACGACCCCGTTGCCCGCAGGCGCTCCTATGAACTGCTGGCGCGGGAGTTTTTCTGAGTTTGAAACCGGCTACCCACAAAAAACACTGAACAAATATCGAGACAAGGACCACCCCATGCAAACGCCTCCTGCCACTCCGCTCTTTAGCGCCGCCATCGCCGGCAGCCTGCCCAAACCTGGCTGGCTGTCGGAAACCCAAAAACTCTGGCCTCAGTGGAAAAGTGAAGGCGAAGAACTCAGGCAGGCCAAGGCCGACGCCACGCTGCTGTGGATCAAGGTGCAGGAAGACGCGGGCCTGGACGTGATTGGTGACGGCGAGCAGTCGCGCCAGCACTTTGTGCACGGTTTTCTGGAGCAGGTTGACGGCATCGACTTCGAGCACAAGGTCAAGATGGGCATACGCGACAACCGCTACGACGCGATGGTGCCGCAGGTGGTGTCGCAGCTCAAGCTCAAGGGCCGGGTGCATGCTGCTGAAGCACGGCTGTTGCGCGCGCACACCACCAAAAAAATAAAATTCACCTTGCCGGGCCCGATGACGATTGTCGACACCGTGGCCGACCAGTWCTACGGCGACAAGGTCAAGATGGCSATSGCSTTYGCKGAGCTSCTGAACCAGGAAGCGCTGGCGCTGCAGGCCGACGGSGTSGACATCATCCAGTTCGACGAACCSGCSTTCAAYGTCTACATGAAGGAAGCCGCCGACTGGGGCGTGAGGGCGCTTGAGCGCGCGGCGCAGGACCTGACCTGCACGACCGCCGTGCACATTTGCTACGGCTACGGCATCAAGGCCAACACCGACTGGAAGGAAACCCTGGGCGAGGAATGGCGGCAGTACGAAACCGTGTTTCCGGCGCTGGCCAAAAGCACCATCCGCCAGGTCAGCCTGGAGTGCTACCACTCCCACGTGCCGCCGCACCTGATGGCGCTGCTTGAGGGCAAGGACGTGATGGTCGGCGTGATCGACGTCGCCAGCGAGGAGATTGAAACGCCCGAGCAGGTGGCCGACACCATCGGCAAGGCGCTCAAATATGTGCCCAGAAACCGATTGATTCCCTGCACCAATTGCGGCCTGGCGCCCATGGACCGCGAAGTGGCCCTGAAGAAGTTGCAGGCGCTGGGTGCAGGTGCGGCGCTGGCGCGGGAACGCTACAAGTAAGGTTGCTCAGCGCGCGCGGCATTGCTGCGCAGTGCGGGAGGCCGTTGTGCTGGACTGAATGCACGGCGCTGGTGTACGCTGGCAGCATGAGCAATGACCCCACGCTTCCGCATCATCCTCACGACCACGATCATTCCCACGGTCCTGGACACGCGCATCCTCACGCGCAGGGAGAAGCCGACCCGCCATGGAAGCACGACGGCGTGCGCGTGATCGCCGGCAATCAGCTTGATGGCAATACCGCACAAACACCCGGCATGGACAGGCGCGCCGCCATCAACTTCGCCCGCGTCGGTGCCCAAAAGCTCTGGGCCGGCACGGTGACCATCCACGCCGACGCCAAGACCGGCGCCCATCATCATGGTCATCTGGAAAGTGTGATCTATGTCATCCGGGGCAAGGCTCGCATGCGTTGGGGCGAGCGTCTTGAATTCACCGCCGAGGCGGGTCCGGGCGACTTCATCTATGTGCCGCCTTATGTGCCGCACCAGGAAATCAACGCCAGCCCGACCGAGGTGCTGGAGTGCGTGCTGTGCCGCAGTGATGGCGAAGCGGTTGCCATCAACCTCGATATCGATCCTGTGGAGAAGCCAGACACGGTGCTGTGGGTGGACCCGACCCATCCCCATGGGGGCGTCTAAAAATACGTGTAAAGCCTGGGTGAAGGCTGTATGAGGGCGGTGTGAACACGTGCTGAAGTGCGCAAAAGCGCACACTTTCACCTGAACGCGGAAAGCTTTCCTTACGAATGTCACTTCGTCCTACAGGATGTATCCGTCAGTGTTGTTACAACCGGGGCTCACACACAGGAGTTCCATCATGGACACCAACAACCAAGTTAATCAACCCGCCGTTCAACCCCAGCCTGCCTCGCAGCCGGGCTTCTCGCAACGCCTGCAGCACAGCAAGGCGCTTGTCGCCATCGTTGCCGTGCTCGGCGTGACCGTCATGGCGCTGGCCGCCGCGCTGGTCGTCAACCGGTCCGACGCGCAGCCGGGTGGATCGGCTGCCGCCAATGAACCTGCGCAAACTTCCAAGCTGGCGGCGGACACGTCCAAACACACGCAGCCCGCCAAGCCGCACACCAGCCCGGTCGTGGTCGCGCAAGCCTCGCCGCGCGCCAATGTCTGCGCAAGCTGCGGCACCGTCGAAGCTGTGACCCCTGTTCAACGCCAGGGCAAAGTGAATGGTGTGGATGTGGGTAACACCACCATCGGAC
>NZ_JBFUGX010000312.1:0-4953 GCF_056402675.1 Polaromonas sp. P3_C2
ATGATGGCCTGCGCCTGGGCAAAAGCCGCCTCGAAAGCGGACGCTTCGCCGGGCTTGACCTGCAACTGGGCGATTTCCAGAATCATCAGGCGGCCTTCTTCGCCATCTGCTCGACCCACTCGCGCGGTGCCATCGGGAAGCCCAGGCGCTCACGGCTTTCGTAATAGCTTTGCGCCACGGCGCGGGCGAGGTTGCGGATGCGGCCGATATAGGCGGCGCGCTCGGTCACGCTGATGGCGCCGCGGGCGTCCAGCAGGTTAAAGCTGTGGGCAGCTTTCAGCACCTGCTCATAGGCCGGCAGGGCCAGCTGCACGTCGATCAGGTGTTTGGCCTGCTTTTCATGCGCCGTGAAAGCGGTGAACAGGAAATCGGCGTCGCTGTGCTCGAAGTTGTAGGTGGACTGCTCGACTTCGTTTTGTTTGTAGACGTCGCCGTAGCTCAGCTTCGAGCCATCAGGCCCTTCGGTCCAGGTCAGGTTGTAGACGTTGTCCACGCCTTGCAAATACATGGCCAGGCGCTCCAAGCCGTAGGTGATTTCGCCGGTGGCGGGTTTGCAGTCGATGCCGCCGACCTGCTGGAAGTAGGTGAACTGCGTGACTTCCATGCCATTGAGCCAGACTTCCCAGCCCAGGCCCCAGGCGCCCAGCGTCGGGTTTTCCCAATCGTCTTCGACAAAACGGATGTCGTTTTTCTTCAGGTCAAAGCCCAGCGCTTCCAGCGAACCGAGGTAGAGCTCGAGGATGTTGGCCGGTGCCGGCTTGAGCACGACCTGGTACTGGTAGTAGTGCTGCAAGCGATTGGGGTTCTCGCCGTAGCGGCCGTCCTTGGGTCGGCGGCTGGGCTGYACATAGGCGGCTTTCCAGGGCTCGGGGCCCAGCGCGCGCAGAAACGTCGCGGTGTGCGAAGTGCCTGCGCCGACTTCCATGTCGTAGGGCTGCAGCAGCGCGCAACCCTGGTCAGCCCAATAGGACTGCAGCTTCAAAATAATTTGCTGGAAAGTAAGCATAAGAGTGGAGTTTTGCCAAACGCGGGGCACCTGGATTGCAGGCCCGGGGAGCGGCGCCTCAGGTGGCGGCCGCCAAGCCGGTCATTTTACGCGGCGGCGCGCGGGCGCCTTGGTGGGCGGCATCTGGGTGGGCGGCACATACCAGCCGGGCCCGGTCTTGAAGGCCTCCACCAGGAAATCCACCATCACACGGACCTTGGCGCTCAAGTGCCGCCGGCTGGGGTACACCGCCAGCACGTCGATTTCAGGCATGCGGTAGCCCGGCAGCAAGGGCACCAGCCGGCCTTCGCGCAGGTCTTCCCCAACCAGGAAAGCCGGCTGCCAGATGATGCCCAGCCCGGCCACGGCCGCTTCGCGGGCGGTATCGCCGTTGTTGGCGTGCATGATGTAGTTGACCTTGACCGCGTGCGGGCGGCCCTCGTTGTCGGTGAAATGCCATTCGTTGGCGGTGGCGGCATAGGTGTAGCCCAGGCAGCTGTGGCCCGCGAGGTCGGCGGGCACAACCGGGCGGCCGTGCTTTTTCAGGTAGGCCGGCGCGGCACAGAGGATGTTGCAGGAAGTCGCCAGCTTGCGGGCTGCATGGGTGGCCGGCCCCGTGCGCGAGATGCGTATGGCGAGGTCGTAGCCTTCTTCCACGATGTCCACCACGCGGTCACTGAGGGCAATGTCGAGCTCCACCTCCGGATAGCTTTGCATGAAGCGCGGCCACAACGGCGCCAGGTGCCGGATGCCAAAGCTCACAGGCGCATTGATGCGCAGGCGCCCGCGCGGCTGCAGGGTTGCCGACGAGGCCAGCGCCTCCGCGTCGGCAACCTCTTCAAGAATCGACTTGCTGCGCTCATACAGCGCTTCGCCGCTTTCGGTGAGCGAGAGCTTGCGGGAGCTGCGGTTGAGCAGGCGCGTGCCGAGGTGGGCTTCCAGCTCATTGATATAGCGGGTGACGTTGGCCGGCGAGGTGTCCAGCGCATCGGCCGCACGCGTGAAACTGCCGCGGCCCACCACGGTGACAAACATCTCAAACGCACGCAGCCGGTCCATTTCAACCCCCATCATTCATAAAAGATGAATGATTAAATCAGTTTTACGGCCTTCCTCCAATAGAAGATGAAACTTACATTGGACTCATCGGCAGGCAGGAAGCCCACCGAACCAGGAACCCCAACCAAGACAAAGGAAATCGACATGACCACGCAAACCACTTCATTCACACCCCGCTTCGCCAACAARACCGTGCTSGTCACSGGYGGCAACAGCGGCATCGGCCTGGCCACCGCCTTGCAATTCGCCGGGCAAGGCGCGCGGGTCGTCATCACCGGCCGGGACCAGGTGTCACTGGACCAAGCCAAAACCCAACTGGGCACAGGCGCCATCGCCCTGCGCAACGACGCAGGGGCCAGCGGCTCGGCCAAGGCACTGGCCAGCGCATTGGCCGCCGAAGGCGTCACGCTGGACGCCGTGTTCATCAATGCCGGCCTGGCCAAGTTCGCCCCGCTGGAAAGCGTAGACGAAGCACTCTGGGACGACACCTTCAACGTCAACGTGAAAGGCGCATTCTTTGCGATCCAGGCGCTGTCGCCGCTGCTGAACACGGGCGCCGCCATCATCCTGAACGGATCGATCAATGCCCACATCGGCATGCCCAACTCCAGCGTTTACGCCGCCAGCAAGGCCGCGTTGATTTCGCTGGCAAAAACGCTGTCGGGTGAGCTGGTGGCGCGTGGCATCCGCGTCAATGTGGTGAGCCCCGGCCCGGTTACGACGCCGCTGTACGGCAAGCTTGGCGTGCCTGCAGACCAGCTCGATGCGCTGGCCGCCGGCATCCAGGCGCAAGTGCCGCTGAAACGCTTCGGCACGCCCGACGAAGTGGCCAGCGCCGTGGTGTATTTGTCATCGCCTGATGCGGCTTTTATTGTCGGCACCGAGCTGATCGTCGACGGCGGCATGAGCCAGCTGTAAGCACTTCCCGCGCTCGCCGCGCAAACAAAAGAGGGCGATGCCGTTGCCGGCATCGCCCTCCTTTTTTGGTTGCGCAAAAACTCAGTATTGCCAGAAGATGCGCTGCAGTTCCTTGCTGTCAATGTTCTTGGTCAAGGCCACGGCGGCCAGGATGCGGGCCTTTTGCGGGTTCAGGTCATGCGCGACCACCCAGTCGTACTTGTCGTCAGGCTGCTCGGCGTTGCGCAGCACAAAGCCTTCGGGCACACGCGAGGAGCGCACGACCTGGATGCCTTTGGCGCGAACTTCCTGCAGCGCAGGAACCACACGGTCGGCCACGGAGCCGTTGCCGGTGCCGCCGTGGATCAGGGCCTTGATACCAGTCTTGCCGACAGAGTCCACCGCAGAGCGCGGCACGTTGCCGTAGCCATAGACGATATCTACCGGCGCCAGCGCCTCGAATTCGTCAATGTTGAATTCGGACTGCGCGGTGTGGCGCTTCACGGGCGCGCGGAACCAGTAATTCTGGCCTTCCACCACCATGCCCAGCGGGCCCCACTGGCTCTTGAAGGCCTCGGTCTTGATGTTGATGGTTTTGGTGACATCACGGCCGCTCTGGAGTTCGTCGTTCATCGTGACCAGCACGCCTTTGCCGGCGGCATCCTTGCTGGCGGCCACGCTGACGGCGTTAAACAGGTTGAGCGCACCATCGGCCGACAGCGCCGTACCCGGGCGCATGGAGCCGACCACCACGATGGGCTTGCTGGTGCGGATCACGAGATTCAGGAAGTAGGCGGTTTCTTCCAGGGTGTCGGTACCGTGGGTCACCACGATGCCGTCCACGTCGGACTGCTTGACCAGCGCCGAGATGCGCTTGCCCAATTTCACCAGGTTGTCGTTAGTGAAACTTTCGGAAGCAATTTGCGAGACCTGCTCGCCCTTGACGTTGGCCACGTTGGCCAATTCCGGCAAACCGGCCAGCAACTTGTCGACCGGCACCTTGGCGGCAGCGTAGGTCGCGCTGTTCAGGGCCGAAGCGCCGGCGCCGGCAATGGTGCCGCCGGTGGCCAGGATCACGACATTGGGTTTGGCGGCGGTTTGCGCCAGCGCGGGCGCGCCGAGCGTGGTAAACGCCACCAGGCCAAGCGCGGCGCCCATGTGACGAAATGTTGAGGTTATTTGCATGTATGTCTCCAAGGAAATGGAATTTGTCTGATTTTTTGCGCACAGCGAGCAAAACAAGCGGTTTCACCTGCCTGTGCGGCGATTTCCCTGGCCTTGCGGCCAAAGGTGGCTCATCGTAGCGACGCTGGCAGCCCCCAGCGATGCATAATGTAACGAGGGGTATGACTAAAACTCACACCCTTCAGCAGCATGGCCCCATGCGTCTCCGGCGACCCGGCAGCGACATACCCGCAGCGACATGAACCTCAGGCAACTTGAAGTCTTCCAGGCGGTGATGCAGACCGGCAACATGAGCGCCGCGGCGCGGCTGATCTGCATCACGCCCTCGGCCGTCAGCAAGACGATTGCGCACACGGAATTGCAACTGGGCTACAAACTTTTTACCCGCGGCAAGGGCACGCTGGCCCCCACGCCCGAAGCGCGCGTGCTGTTTGAAGAATCCTCGCAAATCCACCAGAAGCTGGACGGGCTCAAGCGCATTGCCGTCAACCTGCGGCAGTCGGCCGGCGGCCAGGTACGGCTTGCGGCCATTCCGTCCGTCAGCCATGAGTTTCTCCCGCTGGTGCTGGAAAGGCACATGGCGCGCTACCCGCGCGTTCGCGTCGAGGTGCGCACCCTGCACCAGGACCAGATGGTGCAGGCACTGTTGACGCGCAGCGTGGACTTTGCCCTTGGTTTTTATGAACACCCGCACCCGTTGTTGACCAGTTCGACGCTGGTGAGCGGCCCGCTCTACCTGGCCGTCACGCGCGACATCTGGCAGCGGGCCGTGAAGGCCAGGCGCCAGAACCCGATGTCTTTCCTGGCCAGCATGCCGCTGATACGGC
>NZ_JBFUGX010000313.1:0-4919 GCF_056402675.1 Polaromonas sp. P3_C2
GTGTAATGGGGGCAATCCAGCAAGCCGTCGAGTGCAGGATTAAAGCTGTCCAGCTGATGACTGCCCTCGTCATTGAGCACGCCGGGCTGGAGCCGGGCCACCGCATCGAGCAAGGCCATGGCGGCAATTTCCCCGCCCGACAGCACAAAATCGCCCAGGCTGATCTGCAGGTCAACATGGGCCTGGATGAAGCGCTGGTCCAGCCCTTCGTAGCGCCCACAAATCAATACCGCACCGGCGCTGGCCGACCAGCCTTCAACGCCGGCATGGTCCAGCGCCTTGCCCACGGGAGAAAAAAGCACCGTGGGAACCTTGGGCGCACCATTCGCAGCACGGTCAGCCTGTATTTTTTCAAGGCACAGCGCCAGCGGCTCAGCCATCATCACCATGCCGGGGCCGCCGCCGAAAGGCCGGTCGTCCACGCGGCGGTAGTTGCCGTCGGCAAAGTCCCGCAGGTTCCAGAGCTTCACCTCAACAAGGCCCGATTCGTAGGCGCGGCGGGTCACGCCGCTGACCAGGAAGGGCGCAAAAAGCTCGGGGAAAAGTGTGATGATGTCGAAGCGCATGGGGCTATTGTGTGCGAGCCCGGCGCTTCAGGGCAACAGCCCCTTCGGGCTACAAAAATCAGTAGTCCGGCTGCCAGTCAACCGTGATGCATTTGCCGGCGATATCCACCGCGTCGACATACACGGAGACAAACGGGATCATGCGTTCGGCGGTCAGGCTCGTGCCGTCCTCCTGCTGGACGGTGTACTCCACACACAGGACCGAGTGCGGGCCGGTGGCCATCAGGTCACGCACCAGGCCTAATGGCACCCCTTCGCGATTGACCACGTTCAGGCCGATCAGGTCGACCCAGTAGTACTCATCCTTGGAGGCCGCAGGAAAACTGCTGCGGGGCAGGAAGATGCGTGCGCCACGCAAGGCCTCGGCCGCATTGCGGTCATCAAGGCCCAAAAACTTGGCGACGACGGTATCGGAATGAACTTTGGCCTCGTCCACGCTCAGTGAAACGGTGCCAGAAAACACGGTGAACCCCGGGCGGAATTTGGCGTCAGGCGCCTGCAAAAACCAGGATTTGGCCGCGAAAAGTGCTTCTGGATCGGTGCTGTGCGGCAGGATTTTCACCCAGCCCTTGACGCCCCATGCATCCAGGATGCGCCCGACTTCGATGGCGTCGTGCGGAAGGCTTGAGGGCGTCAAGCCTGCCGACGATTGAAGGCCGGGCTGCATCAATCTCTAAATCAGACCGAGTTCTTCAGGCCGTTTTGACAGCAGCCGTAGCACCTTGCTTGACCAGGCGCAGAACGGTAGGAGACGGCTGGGCGCCCACACCGATCCAGTGGGTCAGGCGGTCTTGCGCAATGCGCAGGCCTTCTTCGCCACCTTTGGCAATCGGGTTGTAAAAACCGATGCGCTCGATGAAACGGCCGTCGCGGCGAACGCGTTTGTCAGCCACAACAATATTGAAAAAAGGACGGTGCTTGGAACCGCCGCGTGCAAGTCGAATGACGACCATGATTTATCCTTCGGGTGGTGGGGCTTACCGGTAAGGTAGATACCCCAATGTTCTGCAGCGCTTGAGACACACGACATGGCCACCCGGCCAGCGAATTGCTGCAAAGCCTGAGATTATAGCCTGTGGAACGGTTTTGGCCCAAATTCACCTCCCCGCCCTTCTCCTATCCCCGAAACCACGACAGACATGCCCCTCATACGCCCCAGCCGCGAAGAAGACATTCCCGCCATCACGGCCATTTACGGTCACCACGTCCTGCACAGCACAGGAACGTTCGAAACCGAGCCTCCCAGTGTGGCCGACATGACGACCCGCCGGGCTGACGTACTGTCCAAAGGCCTGCCCTACCTGATCGCCGAGGAGGAAGGAAAAATTGTGGGCTTCGCCTACGGTAACTGGTTCAAGCCGCGACCGGCCTACCGGTTTTCGGTGGAGGACACGATTTACCTCGCGCCTGAACTGCACCGCAAGGGCCTGGGCCGTGCGTTGCTGGCCGAGCTGCTGGCACGGCTTGAAGCGGTGGGCGTACGCAAGGCCATGGCCGTGATCGGTGATTCGGCCAACGCCGGCTCGGTGGGCGTGCACCGCTCGCTCGGCTTCACCGAAGTCGGCACCATTGCATCGTGCGGCTGGAAGTTCGGCGCCTGGCGCGACATCGTGATCATGGAAAAGACCTTGGGCGCAGGCGACACGCAGCCGCCGGTGGATGCACCCGCCGCATAATCGCAGCATGCAAGCAACTGCCTCCCCAGCCCCTAAAGCGCCCAAAAACAAAACCCTCGCCGCCTGGCTCGCTTTTATCGGCGGTCAACTCGGCGTGCACCGTCTTTACCTGTTCGGCCTTGGCGACGTGTGGGCCTGGCTGCACCCCATCGCAGCGGCGCTGGGCTGGTGGGGAGTCGAGCGCGTACGGCTTTATGGGCAAGATGACCACCTCGCCTGGGTGCTGATTCCGCTACTGGGCTTTACGCTGGCCGGCACGGCATTGACCGCCATTTACTACGGCCTGATGCCAACGGAAAAATGGAATGCGCTGCACAACACGGGCACGCCGGCCACCCAGGCGGGCAACACCAACTGGCTGACCATAGGCGCCGTGGTGTTTGCGCTGCTGTTTGGCACTATCTCACTGATGTCCAGCATAGTCTTCAGCTTCCAACGCTACTTCGAGTACCAGGTCGAAGAGGCCAAGAAAATCAGCCAGTAGATAGAGCCCCCACGGTCGCTCACTTCGTGTAGCTTCCTGCCCCCCGAGAGGGCCGCCCGCCTGCGGTCTGGCAAAGCCAGTCCCGCGGCTCATGCTGGCTTTAAGAGTTCTTTAAGCGCTACCAGCGGGCAGCCGCGGAGCCGGCTTTGCCGGGCCGCAGGCGCCGTCCCCTGCAAGGGGAAAAGGGCTACACGAAGTGAGCCCGATAGGGGTGAACCTATTTCTGCAGTGAGCCCGGACAGGGGTGTTCAAAAAACTTGCAGGCTGACCCAGTACGCGATCGCGGCCACGAAGGCCGAAGCGGGAATGGTGAAAATCCAGGCCCAGACGATGTTGCCAGCCACGCCCCAGCGCACGGCTGAAGCGCGCTGCGTGGAACCCACGCCCACGATGGCGCCGGTGATGGTGTGCGTGGTGGAAACAGGAATACCCAGCCCGGTCGCCAGGAAGAGCGTCAGCGCCCCGCCTGTCTCGGCGCAGAAGCCGCCCACGGGCTTTAGCTTGGTGATCTTCTGGCCCATGGTTTTCACGATGCGCCAGCCGCCGAACATGGTGCCAAAGCCGATGGCGATGTAGCAGACGATGACCACCCAGATCGGCAGGTGTTCCGTGGTCGCCATCATCCACACGGGCAAGCCCTGCACATTGCTGGTGGTCGCGGCGATCAACAGCAGCCAGATGATGCCGGCCGTCTTTTGCGCGTCGTTGCCGCCGTGCCCCAGGCTGTAGGCGCCGGCGGACACCAGCTGAAGCCGGCGAAACCACCGGTCGGCCTTCGACGGGGTCGTCCTGCGACACACCCAGGCCACCGCCACCATCATCAGCGAGCCCAGCAAGAATCCGAGCAGCGGCGACACGAAAATGAAGGCCACCACCTTGAAAACGCCCGACGCGATCAAGGCACTCGCGCCGGCCTTGGCAATCACAGCCCCTACGATGCCGCCGATCAGCGCATGCGAAGAGCTGCTGGGAATGCCGTAAAACCAGGTCACGATGTTCCAGGTGATGGCGCCCATCAGCGCGCCAAACACCACATGCGTGTCCACCACGCCCGGCATCACGATGCCCTTGCCGATGGTCGCCGCCACGCTCAGGTGAAAGATGAAATACGCCAGGAAGTTGAAGAAGGCGGCGAACAGCACCGCCTGCCCCGGCTTGAGCACACCCGTCGACACCACGGTGGCGATCGAGTTGGCCGCGTCATGAAAGCCGTTCATGAAGTCGAACGCAATGGCCAGGAAGACCAGCAGGAACACCACCCACAGGGCAGCCTGTACGGTTTGCATGGTTCAGGCGCCCGTGATCAGGAGTTCTCGAGGACGATGCCCTCGATCAGGTTGGCCACGTCCTCGCACTTGTCGGTGATGGTCTCTAACAGTTCGTACACCGCCTTGAGCTTGATCACTTCCCGTACATCGGGCTCTTCGCGGAACAGCCGGCTCATGGCAGAGCGCATGACGCGGTCGGCGTCGGACTCGAGCTTGTCGATTTCCTCGCAGGTCTTGAGCGCCGCTTCAGCCGTCGCGGCATCGCTGACTTTTTCGATCAGCGCCACGGCATCCTGCAGGCGTTCGCAGCACTTGACGCTCAGGTCGGTCAACCGCACGATGTCTTCGGTCATGTGGCGCACGTCGTACAGCGCCATGGTTTCCGCCGAATCCTGGATCAGGTCGGCCACGTCGTCCATGGTGTTGATCAGCTTGTGGATCTGCTCGCGGTCGATGGGTGTGATGAAAGTCTTGTGCAGCGCCCGGTTGACTTCATGCGTGATGCGGTCGGCGGCGCGCTCGGCGTGSTCGACTTCGCGGTTGAAAGCTTCGCGCTTTTGCACGTCAGCGTAGTTCGCGACCAGGTTCGAGAACGCGTGGGCGGCCTCGACGATGCGTTCGGCATGCTGGTTGAACATCTCGAAAAAATTGCCTTCGCGCGGCAGCAATTTGCCAAACAGCATGTCAGTTCCTCAGGGAGTAAGTCAAAAATATGACGTTTTTGTAACAGCTAGAAGTTTAACCGCCCGGGATTTTAGGTAGCTTGGGTGTCTGACGGTGGGTTTACTGCTTAGGCTGCTGGCCGGGGGTTGCCCGGCATGCAACTCACTTTCTTTTGCTTCGCCAAAAGAAAGTAAGCAAAGGTCACGTAGTGGGGATTCGCTCACTTCGCGAAGCGAAGTTACGCGAATACCAAAAGGCGACC
>NZ_JBFUGX010000314.1:0-4881 GCF_056402675.1 Polaromonas sp. P3_C2
GGCAACACCGTCGCCGGCGTCCCAGCTGAGCGTGGCGCTGTCCGGCTCCAGCGCAACTTCCACGCGCACGCGCGGGATCTCGATGGGCGTACCGTCACCCGGTGTGTAAGTCACGTCACCGGTAATCATGGCGAACTGGGGCATGGCTATCTCCTGGAAGGGGTCGTTATGCGCCTCCAACGGCGGCGCTTGAAACCCATTTGGCACGCATCGCAAGCGTTTGTCTGTCAGAGAAAGGCGGCATTGTTGAATGGCGGCGTTCATGAACTGCCTTCCATGATGGCAACGGGTTGTCACGCTCAGGTCACGCTGAGGTTGACGGGGCTGAATCCCCGGGGCCTTCACTTTCTGGATCCAGGTGGGTTGACAAACCAATAACCATATGGTTATGATTTCGGCATGCAAACAGTTTCCAACGAGGTAGCCAACGAAGTTTTCAAAGCCCTGGCCGACCCGACACGCCGGGCGATTTTTGAGCGCCTGGCCCAGGACGGGGCGCAAACCGTGCGTGCGCTGACAGACCGCGCGGGCGTGTCGCAGCCGGCGGTGTCCAAGCACCTGCGCATCCTGAAACAGGCAAAGCTGGTGGACGACAGGCGTGAGGGCCGCGAAACGCATTACAGCGCCCAGCCGCTGGCGCTCTCCGTCCTGCGCGACTGGGTGAGTTTTTATGGCGCTTTCTGGAACGACCGCATCGATCATCTCGAATCACTTTTGAAAAGGATGGACCAATGAGCAACACTGCAACCCTTAGCACCACCGCTGCTTCCACTGAAACACGCGCCGTCGTCGTTGAGCGCGAGATCCCTTACCCGCCCGAAAAAATCTGGCGCGCCCTCACGCAGCCGCACCTGATCGAAGAGTGGCTCATGAAGAACGACTTCAAGCCCGTCATGGACCAGCGTTTCAGCCTGCGCGCAGACTGGGGCGCTGTTGAATGCCAGGTTCTGGCCATCGAGCCCGACAAAACGCTGTCTTACACCTGGGCCGCCTATGGGCTTGAAAGCGTCGTCACCTGGACGCTCACCCCCACAGGCACGGGCACACACCTGCGCATGGAGCAGTCGGGCTTCCGGCTGGACCAGGAGCAGGCCTACCAGGGCGCCAAGCACGGCTGGCCGCAGTTCTTTGCCAAGCTCGAACAGGTTCTGGCGCGGGCAGGTTGACTGCCCGGGTCTTCGACACAAGGCATTGAGATGAATGCAATGGCCAAGAAGAAGCCCGATGCGAGCAGGGTGGCGGCAAAGGCAGGCAAGCCGGCCCTGCTCTCAGGCGGCAACCCGCAGATTCCCAAGGGCGAGGGCGATGCACCCGTGCAGGCTTACATCGCGGCCATGCCGGGGTGGAAGCGCGACATCGGCCAACGCCTTGACGCGCTCATCGTGCGCACTGTTCCTGGTGTGCACAAGGCCGTCAAATGGAATTCACCCTTCTACGGTGTGGAGGACCAAGGCTGGTTCCTCAGCGTCCATTGCTTCACGAAGTACGTCAAGGTGGCATTTTTTCGCGGCACGTCGCTACGGCCTGTTCCGCCGGGTGAATCCAAGAGCCAAGACACGCGCTATCTCGACATCCATGAAGATGACCCCTTCGACGAAGCGCAGCTCACCGACTGGGTGAAACAGGCCAGCCAGCTACCCGGCGAAAAGATGTGAGCAAACACCAGACATGATGAATGGAGCAACAACATGAACAAGACCAAGAGCGCACCGGTTGAAGCAAAAGAATCAGGCTCAGCTTCTGAGTTGATAGACGCAAAGATCAAAGGCCTCGATGACTGGCGCGGCGAGACGCTCGCCCGCGTCCGGGCCATCGTCACACAGGCCGTTCCCAATGTGGTCGAGGAATGGAAGTGGAGTGTTCCCGTCTGGTCTAAAGACGGCATCCTCTGCACCGGCGAGACCTACAAGAAGGCCGTGAAGCTGACCTTCCCCAAGGGCGCAAAGCTCGAAGACCCTTCGGGCCTTTTCAACTCCAGCCTCGAAGGCAACACCCGCCGCGCCATTGATTTTCATGAGGGCGACAAGGTCGATGAGAAAGCGCTGAAGGCATTGATACGCGATGCCGCGGCACTGAACAAGCCATCGGCCAAATAGACGGGCTCCAGGGCCACTTTCACGCGTCCCTGGGGAATCCCGATCGGCGAAACCACCGTGAGCCGTGCGACGCTCTCACGCGCTGGGTAAGCATTTAGCGTGCAGTTTCCCCATCTGGTTGCAATTTATCGCAGGCGATAAAAATGGTTTCAAATTAATGCAACCATTTTATTGCGCTTTTGAATTGACTTGCGCATAATAAATGCAACCAGGAGATTGCATATGACTTCATCAACGACATCGTCTTCATCATCTACAGACCGCATCGAACGCAGCACCTTGATCAACGCCCCCGTGTCACGGGTCTGGCGCGCGCTGGTGAACGCCGAAGAATTTGGCGGCTGGTTCGGCGTGGCGCTCAAGGGCCAAAACTTTATCGCCGGCCAGCAGGTGCAAGGCCACATCACCATTCCGGGCTACGAGCACGTGGTGTTTGACGTGCTCATTGAGCGCATTGAGCCCGAAAAGCTGTTCTCTTACCGCTGGCACCCCTACGCGGTAGACCCGGCCATTGACTATTCGAAAGAGCCCACCACGCTGGTCGAGTTCACGCTCAAAGACACCGGCAAGGGCACCCTGCTCAGCGTGGTGGAATCAGGCTTTGACAAAATCCCCGTGGCCCGCCGTGCAGAGGCCATTCGGATGAACGCCGGCGGCTGGGAAGGCCAGATGGAGAATATCCAGAAATATGTCACCTCGCACTAAAACCTCTGAAGTCTTGACCCCCCAGCGCGGCCCCGCAGGCGTCTTCGCCGCCCTGGGCGACGAAACCCGCCTGCGGCTGGTGGCCGTGCTCTGCGTGGGCGGCGCCGTGTCAATTGCCCAGCTCACTTCCACCACCGACATTACCCGCCAGGCCGTTACCAAGCACCTGCATGTGCTGGCCGACGCGGGGCTGGTGCATCACGTCAAAGTGGGGCGAGAGCGCCTGTGGCAGTTTGACCCACAGCAGCTCGACGAAGCCCGTCGCTCACTGGATTTGATCGCCCAGCAGTGGGACCAGGCACTGGGCCGGTTGAAGGCCTCGATCGAGGCAGAGGCATAGCCGCTTTGCAGAAGGAAACGACGATGCCCCAGCACAAGATTTTCACGATGGCTTTTGCCAAGGTCTACCCTATGTTGGTTCAAAAAGCCGAACGCAAAGGCCGCACCAAAGAAGAAGTCGACCAGATCATTTGCTGGCTAACCGGTTATGACCAAAAGGGGCTGGACAAACAAATCAAGCTGCAGAATGATTTCGAAACTTTCTTCGCCCAGGCCCCAGCCATGCATCCGAACGTGTCGCTGATCAAAGGTGTGGTCTGCGGTGTTCGCGTAGAAGAGGTCGAAGACCCGCTGATGCAAAAAATACGCTGGCTGGACAAGCTGATTGATGAGCTTGCCAAAGGAAAGGCGATGGAGAAGATTTTGCGGCAATAACTTCTGCGGCGTGTTGGCCCATTCCGCCTTCTATTCCGCTTGCTCTTGCGCCTCACGCCAGCTGCCCTGCGCCAGGCCCTGCAGCGCATAAGGGCCGATGGAAGCGCGAATCAGGCGCAAGGTCGGAAAGCCCACGGCAGCCGTCATGCGCCGCACCTGCCGGTTGCGCCCTTCGCGAATGCCGAGTTCCAGCCATGCCGTCGGGATCGCCTTGCGCACGCGCACGGGCGGCTTGCGCTCCCACAGGCCCGGCGGTGTGTCAATCAACCGCGCGTTGGCCGGGCGCGTCATGCCGTCATTGAGTTGCACGCCCTGGCGCAGTGCGGCCAGAGCAGTCTCATCCGGCAGACCTTCCACCTGCACCCAGTAGATCTTTTCCATCTTGAAGCGCGGGTCGCTGATGCGCGCCTGTAGCGCGCCGTCGCTCGTCAGCAGCAGCAGGCCCTCGCTATCCGCGTCCAGCCGGCCGGCCACATACACGTCGGGTACCGCGATGAAATCTTTCAACCCGCGCCAGCGGCCTTCGGGCGTGAACTGGCTCAGTACGCCATAGGGTTTGTTGAAGCAAATCAAGCGTGGCGGCATGCCGGTTGGGGTGGGCGGAGTGAAGCTGGGGCTGGGCATGGGTGTCATTGGACCATGCCCCGGTAGCGGCACTGCGATAGCATCGCCGCATGAGTACCCAATACGAGAGCATCAAAACCGCGACGCTTTATACCGATGCCTTCGGCGTGGCCGCCCCGGATTCGCCCGTGGAACGCAATGTGTGGCCGCGCAAGCCGGGTGTTTTTATCCGAGCGATAAAAGTCGATGAAGCCGAAGAAGCTGGGGAAGCCGAAGAGGTTGACGAGCCCACAGGCGCTGAAAAGCTCCCGCGAGCGCTGCTTTCGCACGAGCTGGTGACCGGGCAGTTTGGCCTGGTGCCGCGCTGGGTCAAGTCGGCTTCAGACGCCAAACTGCGTTCGACCAAGCTGGTCAATGCCCGCTCGGAAACCGTCACCACGTCGAGCAACTTCCGCGATGCCTGGCTGGCCGGGCAGCGCTGCATCGTGCCCATGATGGCGTTTATGGAAGACGATTGGCGCAGCGGCAAGGCCGTGCCCACCCGCATTGCCCGGGTAGATGGCCAACCCCTGGGTGTGGCGGGCCTGTGGGAGAGCTGGACAGGCGCGGATGGCGAAGTCATCGTCAGCTACACCTTGCTCACGGTGAATGCCAACAGCCACGCCCTGATGAGCCGGTACCAGCAGCCCGGCAACGAAAAACGGATGCTGGCGATTCTGAACGAAGGCGCCTACGATGCCTGGCTCAGCGCCCGCACGGAAAAGGCCAGGGAGTTCATGCGGGCCTATCCGGCCAATTGGTC
>NZ_JBFUGX010000315.1:0-4861 GCF_056402675.1 Polaromonas sp. P3_C2
GCCTGGTAGGCGGCCTGCCATGATGAAAATTCACGGCAATCGATATAGGCCTCCTCAGGGATCAACTGCTTGATATCGGGAGCGCCCAAATACAGGGGAATCGTTCCCGCATAGAAGCAGTCGAAAATTTTCTCGGTTACGTAGCCCTGCATCGCCATGTTTTCGAGACAGAGGCAGAAGTTGTATTGACTCAGTACCTCGTATTTCGATTCGCACGAGCCTTTGTAAATCGACAGCAGCGTTTTGCGCCGGCTTATATAGGGCCACCAGAGAGACGTACGAGCCTTCAATTTGGCCCAGCCGCGGCCGTAAAGATCGACAACACCGGATTCCGCCAGTTCGGTCATCGCCTCGATGCGGCGGCTGTAGAGCTCGTTCGGTACTTTGCGTGGCACATGATTTCCGTTGATCACCACGATGCGGTTGAGGCGCTCACACCGAGACCAGTACGGCTCCATAACATCTTCGCGAGGCTGCGGCCAATAGAGTTGGCGCAACCGCGAGCTGTCAACACCTGCGAGCGAATAGCCGTCACCGTTCACGTTGTGGACATAGACCCGCTCGAAAGCTGCGGTCAGCTCCGGTAATGCCTTGTAGATGCTCGGGTCGACGACGGGTGGCTCAAGCACCAGAAAGGCTCGAAGGTGTACATCAGGACGTGCAGCCAGCATCTTGAAGTTGTCGAGGACGCCGAGCGAGTAGTAGTCCTTGGGGGCGTTGTTTGCCGGCAAGGACATCAGGTAGTCGGCGGTGCGTACGGCTCTGCCGGCACTGGCGTGCACTTCGCGCACGCGCGCGTAGGGCACCAATGTCCCGTCGCGATTGAGCGCGAGATTCGACAAATCGAACATCCGGTCCTGCCGGTAGGCAGGCGGCGTGTCGATGTAAATTTCGTCGGACACTGGGGCGGGAATCACTTCTTGCTTATCCTCTTGAGATGAACCAGCGAAGTCCTGGCCAGACCATCGAGCCGCAAACTGAGCATGACCTTGAGATACAGGCCCAGCAGAAAAACGCCGAGCCCCCGTCTGGTCTGTAGAGCTGCCTTTAGGGCGTCCGGTGAAAATACATTGGGGAAAAGTTCCCGAGCCTGCTGCGGTTCACCGCGCAACAGGGCGTTGGCGGCGCGCATGACCTGGTCACGACGTTCGAGGCGTCCGTAGTTGACCATATCCTCGGCGGTAACCAGCTTGCGCACGTCGGGTTGTGCGAGATAGTAGTCCATCACTGTGAAAAAAGCCGCACGGCGCGTATCAAGGCGCACATTTGCCGACCACTGGCTGCTGCTGATGCGGTATCGCATGGTCGCTCCCGGCAGTATTCCGACGGGCCCAAGCTGCAGCATCCTGAGCCAGACGTCAAGGTCGCCGCTCGGGCCGAACAGTTCCCCACGCCAGCTCTTGATGTTCTGCTGATAAACGTTGGTGCGCGCCATCATGCTGGGACAGATCAGGAAATTGGAGTGCTTGAGAATCGCCCTGAAGACCTCAGGAAAATGATGCAGCGGGCCAGTGGCCGCCAATTCGGGGGGCTGTTGGATCGCACCGATGAGGCGGTTGTCCTCATCGATCAGCAGTGCTTGTGTAAACGCTGCTCCGGCTTGTGGGTGCGCCTCGAGAAATGCGACCTGTGACGCGACCATATCTGATTCGTAGATATCGTCCGCATGGTAAATCGCGGTGTATTTCCCCGTTGCCAGTTCGATGCAACGATTGAAATTGCCTTCGCCACCGATATTGACCGCGTTGCGGTAGAGCGTGATGCGGCTGTCAGAAAATCCTTCGACAACTGCGATCGTGCTGTCGGTCGAATGATTGTCGACCACGTGAATTTTGAGGTTCCCGTAACTCTGGTTTAGCACCGAATGCAAAGTGGCTGCGACGGTTTTTTCCGCGTTATAAGTCGGGATGCAGATGCAGACCAGTGGCAGTGTATTGTCAGGCATCGATGAGTCCCATCCTGGCGAACGCGTGTCGAAAGCGGTGGCCGAAGGTGTGCTCCGCAAGAGTCCGGGCATAACCGGCATCGGCGATGCTTTCTCGCAGTGCAGTCTCTRCAAGATAAAGCGCAACCTTTTGCTGAAGGTCGTCGGGGTCCAGGTAGATGGCGATCTCTGTGCCTATACCGTAGTGCCGTTCCAGTCCCTCAACGTAGTACGAGAGCTGAAACCCGCCAGTGCCGTTAATCTCGAAATGACGGGCCTTGATCTGTTCGACGGACTTCGGCGAGCGGATGCGATTGACCAGACCGCGCGGGGACGACAGCAGGTAACGCGCGTCCCAGGAGGTCGAGTTCGACATATTCAGGTTGATGCGGCTTTCATTGAACAGCTGGACCATCTCCTCGTGCGACACGATGCCGCCTGGCCAGCGGTACCCGGCAACTTTGACATTGAACCCCGCTCTGCGCAGGCGATTGATGAGCCATTCGCGATAGGGGTGCCAGGCACCTACAAACGACACGTCGTATATTTTTTCGACAGACGCTTTTCGGTAAATGCTGTTGTTGCAGCCGAACGGGAAATAGATCACATTTTCCAGGCCCAATGCTCGGTATTTCCGCTCACCATATACGTCGGGTGTTGTGAAGAAATCGAACTGTGGCGCCCAGTAGCGGGAAAATTCGACGCGCCAGGTGTCGTCGTGAAAAAAGCACAGTGTGCATGTGAGCTGTTTCATCGCCTTGATCGTGTCCGGCTCGAACTGATCGGTGTAAAGCGAGAACATCGCGAAGTCAGGCCTGGACGCCGCCGCGACCTCGAGCAGCTTGCGGTTCATGGCTGGCTTGCCCAGGTGCTGAATCTCGGTCATGTAGTCAAACAACACGACCTCGTGTCCGAGCGCCAGCAGGCTCTGGTAAAAATTGTAGTACTCGTACGAATGACCGCGCGTCGGGTCTCCATAGTCATACGACATGCAAACAAGGAGGATTTTCATGAAACTTTGTCGTGCCTTGGCAAATATGGATAAAGCAGCCAGTAGAACATCGGCAGAAAGGCCAGCCCGGTGACAACGATCAGTACACCCGCCGCAATGATGCCCTGGCTGTTCATGGCCCACCGGCCGGCCGTCGCAAGCAGCATCAGGCCAGCGCCCATTGCGGTGCCTTTGAACAGCATACGCAATGGCAGCCGCATGTCGAGCGCGACGATCATCAGGTAGTGCATGGCGACCAACATGCCGACGCCGGCCAGCGAGCGCGCCAGACCCACGCCATGCGCACCCATGCCAGGCGCCAGAAACTTGATCAGCACGATGCAGATGACCGCGCCGAGCAGGTTCGGCAGCAGCAGCAGACGGGTCTTCATCTTGGCGTGGGCCGACATGCTGTAGACGCCAGCAACAACGCGTGCACCTTCTGCCAGGACGCCCCAGATCACGAACTGCGATGCCGATTGGTATGCCGGGCCCACCATGAATCGCGTCAACTCCGGCGCCAGACTGATCAACAAAAAGGTTACGAGCATCAGCGAGGGCAGGATCGCGCCAGCATATTTATTCCAGGCGGCGGACTGTTCCTCGATCGTGCTGGTGCTGACCCGCTTGTAGAAACGCGGCTGGAAGTAGGTTGTCAGCACCGATTCGAACGCGGCCATCAGCCCTGCGCTGATTCCGTAGCCTGCGACAAACAGGCCGAGTGCGGCCAAGCCCAGCGAGTCGGCGACGAAAAAGCGGTAGCCTTGCGTCTGCAGCCAATTAAACCCGACCGAGATTGCAACCGGCCAGGCGAAGTCGAACAGCAGCTTGAGGTGCGAGCGCGACAGTTTGTCTGCGGGCTGCTCCGGGCTGAGTTTGTCGAAAAACAACTTGACGCCAATGATCGCGAACACCGTCTGGCCGATCAGCAAGCCGAGCAACCAGTATTCAGCTGTCGGTGCGAAGGATTCGACCAGCGCATAGGCGCTCGCCAGGCCCACGCCGATTGTTGCGAGCGTGAGGACGATAAAACGCCCGCGCAACTCCAGCAGGTTCAGCGATGGGATTGCGGTCTGGTTGATCGTGTTGAACAACAGCGAGCCACAGACCAGCACCAGCAGCCACGCGGTATTGAACTGGAAGCCGAAGGCGTGGATTTTGTTGAGCACGCCGAGCGTCAGCGCCGCGAACAGGCAGACACCAAGAAGATAGATCCAGTGCAGCTTGAGGTAGTGTTTGGCGCGGCCGAGTTCATCCCAGGCGTGAAACCTCCGATTGATGAACATACCAATCGGGTTGACGAGGAAAAGCGCAAAAAAGGCTGTGGCGGCGGTGATCAGCGAGAGACGGCCCATTTCGCTAGGTGGCAAATAAGTCGTAGCCACCCGCATGACCAAAAGGAGCAGGATGAATTGGGCGGCACGCCCGAAGATGATTACAAGCACGTTCTATTCCCGGTCATAGAGCAACGACGGAAGTCGCAGATGCATCGCCGGCAGGTGGCCCCGGTTGCTTCTGAAAAACCAGGGCGTGATCGACAATTTGGGAGAATTCTTCTGGAATCGCCTTCTTGCCGTTCTTCCAGTATTTGCCGGAATCGGCGTTACTGTAGTAGTCCGCAATCATCTCATAGCCCTGGCCGCGCATCAGTTGAGCCAGCCGTTCGACGCTGAGCAATACAACCGGGATCCGCCCGCAAAAACCTTTGACGGTCGTGACGTTTTGCATGGTGTAGGCCACAGGCTGATTGCCCCCGGGGGCCGGATGGCGGGATACGATGATGAACCTGGCCTGGCTGCGACACAGCAGTGCCAGCGTTGCTTCGTAATCTAGACAATACTGGAGCGTACTTGAAACGTTAAGTACGTCTATCTTGGCGCTGTGTGTCAACAGCGATTCAAAATCAGTTGAAAAAGACACGCCATCTGCGCCGAACAACCTGGTTC
>NZ_JBFUGX010000316.1:0-4861 GCF_056402675.1 Polaromonas sp. P3_C2
CTGCCACCACAAGCCACGGCCAAAAGCTTGACATGATGTGCGCGCCGGTCGCGGACTGCTCAGGCCTTGGTGCTGCAGCACGAATCGGCTTCGGGCGCGGGCGTGAATGCGGACGCAGTTTCGTAGCGGTCGTGGTGGCGCACCCAGTCCATCTTGTAAAACCCGTCATGCTCGTCCCGGCCCTTGGGCGTGAGGTCCAGCATGTTGTAGGTGCCCATCATTACCTCCACACCGCGCCCGTAGGTCGAGTAGGTGTGGAAAACCTGGCCTGCGTCATCCTTGTAGAACAGGCTGATGCCGGGCGCTTCCTCGGCCGGGAATTCGGTCATGCCGTAGTTGTAGTTGACGGTGCCGTTGACCCTTTCCTCGGGCTTGAAGCTCACGTGAAAGTCGTAGTTGAAGTCGCTGCTGTTCGAAGAAACCCACTTGAAGTTCCAGCCCATGCGGCGGCGAAAACGCTCGATCTCGGGCAGCGTGGCGCGCGAGACGGCCACAAAACTCACGTCGCGGTTCTCCAGGTGGATCTGCATGCCGGCGGTGTGGTCTGCCATGTAAGAGCAGCTCGGGCAGCCCTGCTCCCAGCCCGGGCCGAACATGAAGTGCTGCACCATCAGCTGGCGGCGCCCTTCGAACAGGTCGGCAAGCGAGCGTTTGCCTTCGGGCGTGTCGAAGATGTAGTTTTTCTCGATACGGACCCAGGGAAGCGCACGGCGCTCGCCGGCTATCCGGTCGCGCAGGCGTGTCAGTTCTTTCTCCTGGGCCAGCAGCGTCTTGCGCTCGGCCAGCCATTTGTCTCTGGACACAACGGAGTGCTTCATGGCGGATGTTTCGGTCATGGTGGTATTCATGGTGTTCTCCTGGGTTAAACGGGTGGGTGGATGGGTAGTCCGCGCTCAGGCGCTTGCCGGTTGTTCGCGGTGCATGGCGGCCTGCACGGCAGGCCGGGCAGCGATTCGCGCCTGGAACGCCAGCAGCCTGGGAAAGGCCGACAGGTCCAGCTTGACGAACTCCGCCCAGCGCGTGACCACAAACAAATAGGCATCGGTCACCGTGAAACGGTCGCCCAACAGGAACGGTGTGCGGCCCAGCGTGGCTTCCAGCAGGCGATAGTGTTTGTGCAGGTGGGCCATGCGCGCGCTGCGAACCTCATCGCTGCAGGCTGGGTTGAACAGCGGCATGTAGCCTTGGTGCAGTTCTGAATTGATGTACCCCAGCATCTCCTGCAGGCGATAGCGCGCCATGCTGCCGCTGGCGGGTGCCAGCTGCGCCTCAGGCTTGAGGTCGGCAAGGTACTGCACAACGGCGGGGCCTTCCGTCAGTACGGTGCCGTCGTCCAGCTGGAGCACGGGCACCAGGCCTTTGGGGTTGATGGCGAGAAAGTCTTCGCCGTGCTCGGTGCGCTTGGCGACCACGTCGACCTTCACGAGTTCGATGGCGAGGCCTAACTCATTGGCCACGATGTGCGGCGACAAAGAACAGGCGGACGGGCTGTAGTAAAGCTTCATGGTTTTCTCCTTGGCTCGGTGAGCCGTTTGCTTGGGTTTGCGTTGCGTGGGTCAATGCGCTGCCCGACCCGTGCTGGTAACAGGTGCGCTCGTTATCGGTCTTTGTGACCGAATGGGGTTGTCAGCGCAGGGGGGCCTGCGCTGGGTTCTATGCGGCTTTTGCTGCTTTGGGCCGCCGAACGGCTCGGACTTTTCCGCTCTTGCCGCCGCCCGCATAGAAGAGGTCTGCGCCGTCGGACTCCAGTCCGCTGACGCCGGTGCCTTTCGGCATTTCCAGCCGCTCGAGCACGGCGCCGCTCTTCGGGTCGATGCGGCGGATCTCGCTGTCATCGCCCTCCCAGGTGCCGTGCCAGAGTTCGCCGTCCACCCACGTCACGCCAGTGACGAAGCGGTTCGATTCAATCGTGCGCTGGATGGCGCCAGTCTTCGGGTCAACCTGGTGGATCTTGCGGTCGCGGTACTGGCCCACCCACAGGCTGCCTTCGGCCCAGGTCAGGCCCGAGTCGCTGCCACTGCCGGGCGCCGGGATGGTGGCCACCACTTTGCCCGTGGCCGGGTCGATCTTGTCGATACGCGTCTCGGCGATCTGGTAGAGGTGTTTGCCGTCGAAGGCGGTACCGGCGTCACCGGCGCATTCCAGCGTGCGCGTTTGCTCGCCACTGGCGGGGTCGAAAGCAACGATTTTTGCGCCGGTGGCGGCCCAGACGCGCTGGCCATCATGCGTGACACCGGCGACGTCGTTGACGCCGGGGAAGCTGTATTCGCGCACGATCTCGGCGGGACGCGCCTTGGGTTCGGGTTTTGCCGTGAGGGTCTTGCTGCTCATCGTTGCTCCTTAATGCACCGTCCATCGGCGCCATGGAGACAACTCTATCCAATCGGCAGCGAAGCAGGGAGTAACAAGATCGTCGTGAATCCGGCCAGCGGCGGCGCCAGCCAGCGCTGAGCCCGTGCCCGGCCCATGGAGCGCACCCGCCCACCGGCTTCCAGATCGGCCAGCGCCCGCTGCACGGTGCGCTGGCTTGCCCCGACGGCCAGCGCCAGTGCCGAAGTGGACCAAGCCGCGCCGTCAGACAGCAGCGCCACCAGCGAGGCCTGCTCGCCATCAATGGGCGGTGCCAGCACAGCCACATCGCGTTCACCACGCGGCTTCAGGATGAAGCCCCGCTCGGTGGCTTCGATGCTTGCGAGTGTTTTGACCAACGCTCGCAGGCGGCCGATTTCGACCCTCAGGCGCGCCCTGTGCGTCTCGTCAGGGCGCCTGGTGCGAAAGGCGGATTCGATCAGCGCTTCGCGGCTCACATCACCAGGCCATGCTTCGGCGAGTGAACGTGCCAGCGAGAACAACACCGGCCGCCGCGCCAGCGGCCGCCACTGGTCTCCGGCCCCCAGCCCACGGCGGCAGGCGTCGACCACCAGCGCGTCCGAAGCCAGGAGTGCCGCAACCTCATCGAGGCGCAGCGCCTGCTCGCCGCCGGCGGTGAGGCGCCGGGCGGCGGGCCGGTCAAGCGCAGCGCGCGCTTCGGTGACTTCGGCCATGAGCGCCGGCACCTGCGCACGTTCGGCCGCTGCATGCGCACGCGCCAGCGCCATCCGCGCGTCGCCGACGCGCAGCGAGCGCAGCGCTAGTTCGGCAGCAGTCAGTTCAGCCACGGCCCGCAGCGAAGGCGGCAAGCCGCGCGCATCCAGCTTCGTCAGCGCCACAGAGGCCTCATCAAGCCGACCCAGCAGCAACAGCCGTCGTGCGGTGATGAGCCACGCCTGCAGCGTATTGGCTGTGTCGGCGTGCGCCTCCAGCGTGGCCGCTGCCGCTGCCAGTGCGCGTGGTGAGCCGCCAAAGTCGCGCATGGCCATCGCTACCTCGGCTTCTGCCACAACGCAGCGTGCGCGCGCCAATTCTTCATGCACGCCAAAGCCGCGTGCGGCGCGTTTCAGGAGCTCGCGGGCGCGCGGGTGCTCGCCAAGCTGGGCCATGGCGATGCCGCGCAAAGCCAGAGCCGGCGGGTCGTCGCGCAGGGCAACGCGCTTGAGGGCACCGAGCGCATCGCCGGCGGCCAGTGCGCGGGCGGAGGCGGCAATCAGTGAATCCATGCTGACATGGTTATGCCCGTGACAGCCGCCGCGCCGGTTGCCCCCCGGCACGCGGCAGGCTGGCGCTGACCAGCGCCGCGGCCAGCGTGACCAGCCACGAGTAATACACCCACACCAGAAAAGCCAGCAGCGGCGCGAAGGCGCCGTAGATCGTGCGGTAGGTGGGCACGTTGGCCAGGTAAATCGCGAAGCCGTACTTGCCCAGCTCAAAGGCAATACCGGCCAGCAGGCCGCCCGCGATCGCATGACTCCACCGTACAACGGTGTTCGGTACAAAGCGGAACAGGCAGGTGAAGCCGATGGCGCTCAGAATGGCGGGCCCCAGGTTAATGGCATGCGGCACCCAGGCAGGCCGCGCGCCCATCAGCCCGCTGGAAGCCGCCACCAGATAAGACGCGGCCCACAGGCTGGCGCCGATGAGCACCGGCCCCGTGAGCAGCATGCCTGYGTACAAAGCCAGCCGGCGCAGCACGGGGCGTGGCTTCTTCACCTGCCATATGCGGTTCAGCGTGTTTTCCATGCTCAGCAGCAGCGTCAGGGCCGACACCAGCAGCAGCGCAAAACCCACCAGCGTGAGGCCATTGGCATTGCCCGCGAACTGCGCCAGGTGTTTGAGCACCGTCTTGGCGATGCCCTCCGGCAACAGGCCGCGCAGCAGGTGCTCGCGAATCGCGTCACCGGTGGCATGCAGCGCTGGCGTGCGCGCGAACAGTGCGAAGCTCACCGCCAGCATCGGCACCATGGACATCACCATCGTGAAAGTGAGACCGCCCGCCGCCTGGGCGATGCGCTCTTCCCTGCCACGCTGCAGGAGGCGGGTGATCAGGTTGCCCTGGTTTCGGCTGGTTGCCATGGAATTGGGAGGCTCGTGTCGCGCCGGTCAGGAAATGCCGGTACGTTCAACCCAACAGGCGGAACAGGCCATAAAGGGACAGCAGCCCTGATGTCACCAGAAGTCCAGTCTTGACCGAGCGGGCGCCGACCAATGCGCCGATAACGCTGCAAGCCAGGATGGCGCCGAGGATGTAGGTTGTTTTCATGCCCGCAATGGTAAAGCCTTCGCCTGGCCCTTGATGATGTGCGGGGAAGGTTGTGGGGCGAAACCAACTCCTGATTGACGATGACCTCAGGGCATTTTTGTCGTCACATCACCGGCATGAAACATTCCCGCCGGMCTGACGAAATTTCCGCCTCCCAGATGGTGAATCGTCTGCAGATCGAGGTTGTCGTCGCCGAAGCGCCAGTGCCCCTGCTGGAACACACGC
>NZ_JBFUGX010000317.1:0-4858 GCF_056402675.1 Polaromonas sp. P3_C2
GCGGTTGTGGTCCTGCAGCAAGCGCTTGAGCAATTCCTCATCGCTTTCGCCCGCATGCCAGTCGGCCTTGTCATGGGTGTGCTGCTCTGCGGTGGTGACGATGCGGTCCATCGACACCATGGAGGTGTTGCAGCGCGTGGCAAACAAGCCGTCCTCGTCATACACATAGGCCACGCCGCCGCTCATGCCGGCGGCGAAGTTGCGGCCGGTCTTGCCCAGCACCGCGACGGTACCGCCCGTCATGTATTCGCAGCCGTGGTCGCCCGTGCCTTCAACGACCGCCGTGGCGCCCGAGAGGCGCACGGCAAACCGTTCGCCGGCCACGCCGCTGAAGAAGGCTTCGCCGGTGGTTGCGCCGTAGAGCACGGTGTTGCCGACGATGGTGTTCTTCACCGCGTCGCCGCGGAAGTCGATGCTGGGGCGCACCACGATGCGGCCGCCCGACAGGCCCTTGCCGGTGTAGTCGTTGGCGTCGCCGATCAGGTACATGGTGATGCCCTTGGCGAGAAAGGCGCCGAAGGACTGACCACCCGTGCCTTCAAGCTGGATGCGCAGCGTGTCGTCTGGCAAGCCTTGCGGGTGATGCCGTGTCAGCTCGCCCGACAGCATGGCGCCGACGGTGCGGTTGACGTTGCGCGCCACTTCGATGAACTGGACTTTTTCGCCCTTTTCAATCGCGGCTTTCGATTTTTCGATCAGGCGCACGTCCAGCGCTTTTTCGAGCGCATGGTCTTGTTCCATCACATGCATGCGCGGCACGTCGGCCGGCACATTCGGCTGGTAGAACAGGCGGGCGAAATCAAGGCCGCTGGCTTTCCAGTGCTCAATGCCTTTTTGCGTGTCGAGCAGGTCAGCGCGGCCGATCAGCTCGTCAAACTTGCGCACGCCGAGCTGCGCCATGAGCTGGCGGGCCTCTTCGGCGACGAAGAAGAAGTAGTTAACGACATGCTCGGGCTTGCCGCTGAATTTTTGGCGCAGCACCGGGTCTTGCGTGGCCACGCCGACGGGGCAGGTGTTGAGGTGGCACTTGCGCATCATGATGCAGCCTTCAACCACCAGTGGCGCGGTGGCAAAGCCGAATTCATCCGCACCCAGCAGCGCGCCTATCACGACGTCACGGCCGGTTTTCATCTGGCCGTCGGCCTGCACGCGAATACGGCCGCGCAGGCGGTTGAGCACCAAGGTCTGCTGCGTTTCTGCCAGGCCGATTTCCCAGGGTGAGCCGGCATGCTTGATGGACGACCAGGGCGAGGCGCCCGTGCCACCGTCATGGCCGGCAATCACCACGTGGTCGGACTTGGCCTTGGCCACGCCCGCGGCAATGGTGCCGACGCCGACTTCACTGACCAGCTTGACGCTGATGCTGGCGCGCGGGTTGACGTTCTTCAGGTCGTGGATCAGCTGGGCCAAGTCTTCGATGGAGTAGATGTCGTGGTGCGGCGGCGGCGAGATCAAACCGACGCCGGGCACCGAGTAGCGCAGGTGGCCGATGTATTCGCTGACTTTGCCGCCGGGCAGCTGGCCGCCCTCGCCGGGCTTGGCGCCCTGGGCCATCTTGATCTGGATCTGGTCGGCCGACACCAGGTATTCGGCCGTGACACCAAAACGCCCCGACGCGACCTGCTTGATGCGCGAGCGCAGCGAATCGCCGTCCTGCAGCGGCAAATCAACCTCGACCTGTTTAGGGCCGATCACGCTCTTCAGCGTCTCGCCCTTCTTGATGGGGATGCCCTTGAGTTCTTGCCGGTAGCGGTTCGGGTCTTCACCGCCCTCGCCCGTGTTGCTCTTGCCGCCGATGCGGTTCATGGCCACAGCCAGCGTGGCGTGGGCTTCGGTGCTGATGGAGCCCAGCGACATGGCGCCGGTGGCAAAACGCTTGACAATCTCTTTGGCCGGCTCGACTTCATCGATCGGGATGGCCTTGGACGGGTCGATCTTGAACTCGAACAGGCCGCGCAGCGTCATGTGACGGCGGTTCTGGTCGTTGATCAGCTGGGCGTATTCCTTGTAGGTGTTCCAGTTGTTGGAGCGGGTGGAGTGCTGCAGCTTGGCAATTGCATCGGGCGTCCACATGTGGTCTTCGCCGCGCACGCGCCAGGCGTATTCGCCGCCGGCGTCCAGCATGTTGGCCAGCACCGGGTCGTCGCTGAAGGCAGCACGGTGCATGCGCAGCGCTTCTTCAGCGATCTCAAACACACCCATGCCTTCAACCTGGCTGGCCGTGCCGGTGAAGAACTTGGCCACGGTGTCACGGCTCAGGCCGATGGCCTCGAACAGCTGCGCACCGCAGTAGCTCATATAGGTCGACACGCCCATCTTGGACATGATCTTGGACAGGCCCTTGCCGATAGCCTTGGTGTAGTTGTAGACGGCCTTGTCGGTGCTGAGGTCGCCGGGCAGGCCTTTGGACAACTCGGCCAGGGTTTCCATCGCGAGGTAGGGGTGAACAGCTTCAGCGCCGTAGCCGGCCAGCACGGCAAAGTGATGCACTTCGCGGGCAGAGCCGGTTTCAACCACCAGGCCGGCGGTCGTGCGCAAGCCTTCTTTCACCAGGTGCTGGTGAATCGCCGACAGCGCCAGCAGGGCCGGGATGGCCACCTGCGTGGCGGTGATGCCGCGGTCGCTGATGATCAGGATGTTTTTGCCGTCCTTGATCGCGTCGACCGCTTCAGCGCACAGCGAAGCCAGCTTGGCCTCGACGCCTTCGTGGCCCCAGGCCAGCGGGTAGGTGATGTCCAGGGTATAGCTCTTGAACTTGCCCTGTGTGTGCGCTTCGATGTCGCGCAGCTTTTGCATGTCGGCCACGTTGAGCACGGGCTGGCTCACTTCAAGCCGCATCGGCGGGTTGACCTGGTTGATGTCCAGCAGGTTGGGCTTGGGGCCGATGAAGGACACCAGCGACATCACGATGGCTTCGCGGATCGGGTCGATGGGTGGGTTGGTCACCTGCGCGAACAACTGCTTGAAGTAGTTGTAGAGCGGCTTGTTCTTGTTGGACAGCACAGCCAGCGGGCTGTCGTTGCCCATGGAGCCGGTGGCTTCCTCGCCGTTGGCGGCCATGGGGGACATCAGGAATTTGATGTCTTCCTGTGTGTAGCCAAAGGCCTGCTGGCGATCAAGCAGCGCGATGGTTGAGGCGGCGGGCACAGTGACCGGAGCGGTCTTGGCGGCCTTGCCGGCCACGTCGTCCAGCTTGATGCGCAGGTTTTCAATCCATTGCTTGTAAGGCTTGCTGTGGGCCAGCGTGGCCTTGATTTCTTCGTCGTCGACCATGCGGCCTTGTTCGAGGTCGATCAGGAACATCTTGCCGGGCTGCAGGCGCCATTTGCGCACGATCTTGTGCTCAGGAATCGGCAGCACGCCGGATTCGGAGGCCATGATGACCAGGTCGTCATCGGTCACGCAGTAGCGCGAGGGGCGCAGGCCGTTGCGGTCCAGCGTGGCGCCGATCTGGCGGCCGTCGGTGAAGACGATGGAGGCCGGGCCGTCCCAGGGCTCAAGCATGGCGGCGTGGTACTCATAGAAGGCCTTGCGGCGCTCGTCCATGGTGGTGTGCTGTTCCCAAGGCTCGGGGATCATCATCATCACGGCCTGGCTGATGGGGTAGCCGGCCATGGTCAGCAACTCGAGGCAGTTGTCGAAGGTCGCGGTGTCGGACTGGCTGGCAAAGCTGATCGGGTAGAGCTTTTGCAGGTCGGCACCCAGCACCGGCGAAGACATCACGCCTTCACGTGCCTTCATCCAGTTGTAGTTGCCTTTGACGGTGTTGATTTCGCCGTTGTGCGCCACATAGCGGTACGGGTGGGCCAGCGGCCACTCCGGGAAGGTGTTGGTCGAGAAGCGCTGATGCACCAATCCGAGTGCCGAGACGCAGCGCGGGTCGGTCAAGTCACGGTAGTAGGTGCCCACCTGGTCGGCCAGCAGCAGGCCTTTGTAGACCACCGTGCGGCTGGACATGCTGGGCACGTAATATTCTTTGCTGTGCGTCAGGCGCAGGTTCTGGATGGCGGCGCTGGCGGTTTTGCGAATGACATACAGCTTGCGCTCCAGCGCGTCCTGCACGATGACGTCGTTGCCGCGACCGATGAAGATCTGGCGCAGGATGGGTTCTTTTTCGCGCACGGTGGGCGACATGGGCATGTCGCGGTTGACCGGCACGTCGCGCCAGCCCAGCAGCACCTGGCCTTCGGCCTTGACGGCGCGCTCGAGCGCCTGTTCGCAGGCCAGGCGGGAAGCGTGCTCTTTCGGCAGGAAGACCATGCCGACGCCGTATTCTCCGGGTGGCGGCAGCTGCACGCCCTGGCCGGCCATTTCTTCACGGTACAGCGCATCGGGCAGCTGGATCAGGATACCGGCGCCGTCGCCCATGAGCTTGTCAGCGCCCACTGCGCCCCGGTGGTCTAGGTTCTCGAGGATCTTCAAGCCTTGCTGGACGATGGCATGGCTTTTGTGCCCCTTGATGTGCGCCACGAAACCGACGCCGCAGGCATCGTGTTCGTTCGCACCGGAGTACAAACCGTTTTCTTCAAAATGCTTGATTTCAGCAGCCGTGGTCATGGCAATTCCTCGTCAGTTGGGATGACGGCGGTGCCGAGTGGCCTCGAAAAGCCTGGGCAACGCTTCCATCCGCAAGGTTCATAATTTTTCGCAGGGAATGGGAGCATATTGCATTGCAACAACAATGCCAAGCGCTTTAAATAGGGTCAGATTCTAATTAAATGTCGATTAATTTAATCAACAATAAATTAGGGACATATTAAACTCAAACGCGCCAAGCCTTGATAAATATGAAGTTATTCATCATCCGGGCCCTCAGCCACGCGTAGGGGTGGGCGCCCCGCCTGGTTCCTGGTGACAC
>NZ_JBFUGX010000318.1:0-4855 GCF_056402675.1 Polaromonas sp. P3_C2
TGCCAGGTGAGGGACGTGGGGTTGAACAAGCTGACATGGGTACCCATGCAAACGCCGTGCCGCGCAGATTGTTGCTGGTGACGCCGCTTTTGCCCATGACTTTTCGGCTTGCGCGGCCACGGCCCGATAATCGGTAGTACACCGTGGCCGCAATGCGCCGCTCCTTAGACCAGAAGTACTCATGAAAAAAACCTACCAACTCAATATCGAAGGCAAAAACCGCGACCGCCTGCTCGATGCCGCCAAACACGACATTCGCAAATACCTCAAACGCGAACGCGCCAAAGCCTTGCCCAAGGGCGTGGACTACTGGGACTTTGACTGCAAGTCTGGCGCGAGTGATGCCGCTGCTTCGGAGGTGCCGGTGGCAGACCTCATCAAGTCGATTGACGAGATCGTGAAAGACGGCGCGCCGCAGTTCTATGTGGAAGTGGTGGCCAAGGGCGGTGTCAAGGTGCCCCGTGCGCGCAATGAGGGTGACGACGATTTCGCCGACGTCGAATAAGCATGCGCAGACTCTTTGTGCTCCTGCTGATGGCCGCAGTTGCCGCGTCAGCGTATGCGGACCCGAATCTTGTCGGCCAGTGGAAGTCTGACTCCGAAATCAGCATGCGCTTCAATAACGAGCGCGCAAAGCTGGACAGCAAGACGGCCCTGTTTCTTTCGCAGGTGATGGGTCATATGACCCTGACCTTTACGGCGGACGCCATGACTTCCGAGCTGCCGGATCTGGAGACGAAAACGCAGGAAGGCCGAAAGAGGCCACTGACAGGCTTTCGCGAAACGCATCCGTACCGTGTCCTGGGCGTTGCTTCGGATTCGGTTGCAGTCAAAACCGTTGCGCCAGTGACCGGCAGGGACGCCATCGTTCTCTATAACTTCATAAGCCCAGACATGTTGTGGGTGTACGCAGGAGGGGAAGACAACTCGCAGAGTCTTCATCTGCGTGAATACTATGTACGGGTGAAGGACGCGCCCAAGCCCGATGTGCCCAAGCCGGATGCGCCGAAGAGCGCGCAGCCCTAGGAACATCACTCCCGCAGGGGGTGACACCCGCTCCATCACAACATTCAGGGCCCCCTACCAATGCCCAAAATGACGGCCACAGACTCAGGAGAACAAAAGCTGCTCGATAACATTCGCAAGTTCGGATGGCATTGCATGCAGGTTTTTGGTGACGACCAACACGAAGCGTTCAGCTACACCGTTGGTTTATTTCATACATACGGCCACCCCGAACTGCTGATTTACGGCTTGCCAAGCGAGGTCGCCCACACCATCTTGAGTATCGCCGTCGATGCGATTGCAAATGGGAAAGCCATAAATCGGGGTGAACCAACAGACGCGCTGCTTGAAGGCTATTCCTGCGTATTTGTACCCGTACCGTCCACTGAGTATCCGGAGCATGTCGGGTTCGCCCGCTGGTATTACGACGGAGACAGTTTTCCGGTTGAGCAAATCATATGGCCTTCCCGGGCAGGTCTCTTTCCCTGGCACCCGGAGGCCTCGCTCGAGTTCCGCACCAAGCAGCCCGTTCTTGGGCAGCATGAAAGAGGCTCCTGACCCTCATGGATAGAGACCCACAAGCTCCATCAAGCCCGTTCCCCGACACCATCAAGCAGGGTGACGTGTTCTGGATTGAAGCGGACCCCTCGCGTGGCTCCATCCCGGGCTCCCCGCATCCCCATGTCGTCGTGCAAGACGACGTGTTCAACCGCTCCCGCATCAGCACGGTGATTGTTTGTGCGCTAACTTCCAACMTGAACCGCGCCACGGAGCCAGGCAATGTCTTGCTGGAGCCTGGTGAAGGCAATCTGGAAAAGCAAAGCGTGGTGGTTGTGTCGCAGGTGTCTTCCGTGTACAAAACACGCTTGGGTGCGCATATCGGGACGCTGTCAGGTGAGCGGGTTCAGCAGATATTGGCGGGGATGCGGTTTCTGCAGGCATCGTTTCACAACCGATAGTCTCTCAACCATGAACGGTCTCTGTATGCAGAAAAAAACACTGATTGCCGCGTTGCTGTTTGCCTTCGCATCAATGCCTGTATTGGCATGCAAGCCCACGCTGGTAGCCGATGCCTTTTTTGCCAACGGCGCCGTGGCCTTGGACGAAAAATCACGGGCAATGGTGATCGCCCTTGTGGAAAAAGCCATTCCCCATCCCGTTGAAAACGCGATCGTAATGGGCTTCGCCGATATCTCGGAAGGCGACCCGAAGTCGATCAAGCGCATTGCAACCGCTCGTGCTGACTACGTCAAATCCTTGATGGTCAAGGCCGGATTTCCTGCCTCACGAGTCTTCGTAGAGAGCCGGCAGTTGATAGGCCCCTACTACGGATCGCCAGATGCCGCAAAGAACCGGCGTGTGGAGCTGGAGGTTCTTTATTTGCCGCCAGGCGCGTGCGGCGGGCCACTGCGGAAGTTTCCCTGAGGGAATTGCAGCAGGATTTTGAGTGAAGTTGATGTGTCCTGCACCTGATCAGCTTTTAGGTAGCTTCATGCCAAACTCTCCGCAGCACATGAAACTATTTTTAAGTGCGCTCGGAAACTCAAAGAAATGACCTGAAGGCCCACACCATGCAAGCGCCAAGTGCCTCCACCATCACACTGCTTGTGCTTCTTCCGTTGATCGCGTGGCGCGTTTACGCGCGCTTTCGTCGCATGGTCGGGCGCCAGCGCCTGTCGAGAATTCGCCCCTGGATTACCTTGGCCATCTTTCCCGTCCTGCTTGTGTTGCTTGGCTTCGCCGCGCATGAACACCCCGAACGGCTTTGGTGGCTGGCCGGTGGCCTGGGCCTCGGCGCATTGCTCGGCATCTTCGGTCTGGGCAAGACGCACTTCGAACCAACACCCCAAGGCCTGTTCTACACGCCCAACGCGCATCTAGGTATCGCGCTTTCGTTGCTGTTCGTCGGGCGCATCGCCTATCGCCTGTTTGAGGTCTAT
Organism: Polaromonas sp. P3_C2; assembly: GCF_056402675.1. Taxonomy (NCBI): domain Bacteria; kingdom Pseudomonadati; phylum Pseudomonadota; class Betaproteobacteria; order Burkholderiales; family Comamonadaceae; genus Polaromonas; species Polaromonas sp. P3_C2. The sequence goes on from NZ_JBFUGX010000318.1 coordinate 2,946, forward strand.
GCCGCTGAGCCGGCGGTGCAGCACGGAATGGGCGACTTCGCCCGCAGTCCGCTTACGCTCGCTGTCTTTGGGCTGCTTGCGGGGTACTACATCAGCTACGCGATCGGTCTTGTGCGTTGGCGATTCCGTGTTCTGCGGGCCAAGAGGGAGCGGGACGCGCTGGGACCAGATGCTTAGCTTCCATTAGTTGCCGCCGACGCCTGACGGGGGCATCGGGTTCATCGCCACACCCCCTGCGGCTGATCGCTGCTCAACCCTTGGGTACAAACCCCGCTTTGGTCAGCTCATCAACAACGACTTTGCTGATGCGGGCGGCCGTGCCGTTGTCGGAGTCGGCACAGGCATGAGCATCCAGCTCGCGATCGGCCCTGACCCGCCGGTGCGGTCTTCACTTTTGGCGCTGGACTTTCCATGTTCCGTTTTCTGCCAGGAGTTTGAGGCCCGCCTGCGGTGTTTCAATGCGGGTTTCCTGGACAGAGGCATCAAGTGCAAATGTCTGCCCGGGTTTTTCCAGGGTGAACCAGAAAGAGCCGGAGCGCACCAGAGGTTCGCCTTGAAACCAATAGTCGTTTCCTCTGAAGCTTTGCGATTGAATGCAACCGGGCCAGATCAAGCCTGAGCAACTACTGAAACGCTCGGCTGCTGTTCTGGGCACCACCAGCACAATGGCAGGTGAGACCGTGAGCAGGTGCATCTTGTAAGGAAAGTCCCGCCCGTCCTTGCCATGCTCGACCTTGTTCAGCCAAGGCCTTAGCACCGGCAACTGCTCCGTAAATGAATCAAGCTCCCCAAGCAAAGGCCAGATGTGAACGCGTTTTCCAGAGGAATCCGTGAATGCATAGTCGCACGTTGGGCCCGCAAGAAAACCGCTGGGGCCGCATCTGTAAACAACGTTTGGCCTCGCACCCCCTGTATTCAACGCTCCGGGTACGGTCTTTGACCGGGGTGCATCAAGCTCGTGCCATGGTCCGGCGAGTGGGGCACAGGCCACCAGTGCGAGCAAGGCAGACAACGAGACAGCAGTCCGGGCGAGATTGATTTTCATGAGGGTGACGAGATGGATGAGAAGGCGTTGAAGGCGCTTGTGCGGGCGGCTGCGGCTCTGAACAAGGCGTAGACGACGCCTCCTGGCGCGGTGCAATCCGTGTTTTGAGGCGAAAAAGTTGACTATTTTTTGACGTACTTCCAAACTTCATCGGCAAGTGCAATTAGTGTGCACCCGGCTAAAAATATTGTGCCTGCAACTACACCCCATGCTAGCCATTCCCTTCCTTTAACGAATGGGAGTTGCATCGCGTATGCAGTGCCGTAATCCCAGGCGATACCGATAAGCCCGAACGCCGAAAACACCAACGCCCACACCAACACTTTTGCCACGGAGAGTTGGGCTTCTTGCTTGCCACGGATTCGGTACTCTTCATCCAGCTTTGCTTCCAAAGCCAACAACCTCTCATCAAGTGCTACCCGCCGCGCATACTTCCCCGCTTGATGTACTTCTTTCTGTTCATCACTTAATTCGTCCCAAGTCGGCTCAAGTTTTTTCCATTCAGCGTTTTCTATCTCGTCGGCGGCCTCGCGCTCTCGCTGCAGAACTTGCCAAGGTATGTCGAGTTCCGGTGGGCCAAACCAAATTTCGCGCCAAGGTTTTTTATCACTCGCTGTGCGAAACGAAAGCACTGCAACACAAAAAACAATGGTGGTAATGAGAATTGTCCAGCCGATGTTCTCGTTGATGTGCTTCAACTCTTGGTAGAAGAACGCGATCAACCAACCGCCCGCGAGGAAAAGAAGGAATACCCCGGAGTTTATGAATGCCTTCTTCTTGTCGGTGGTGAAAACGATCCACATCTTCTTCCAGTTGAGGAAGATAAGGAACGGAGGTAAAAGGACACTGATTGCCATGCCAGTTA
>NZ_JBFUGX010000319.1:0-4847 GCF_056402675.1 Polaromonas sp. P3_C2
GCTTCCCGATGCGTTGCCACCGGGATTGCTCCGTTTGTGGTCCCAGCACATTCAACTCGACTCGCAGGCAGCAACGGAACAATTGGGATTGGCGTGGACACCTTATCGCACCGGTGTGCATGACTCGGCCCGGTGGTTCCGTACCGGGGCATCAACCAGCGGCCAAACCATGGAAAAAATAGTATGCCTTCCCTGAAAGCCGATATTCACCGGAAATTTGGACGATCCGACGGGCATCTGGCATTGAAAGGCGCCCTTCTGGATCCGGCATTTCGCGTGGTGGTCACCTTGCGTCTTTGCCAGGCAGCCCAGCAACTGCCGCCTGCATGGCGCTGGTTCGCGATGGTTCCTGCACAGCTGCTGTACCGACTGACAAGCCAGCTGGCGGGGATCGAAATACCCTGGCGAACCACCATTGCGCCCGGACTTGCACTCACCCATGGCCGCGGCATCGTCGTCAACGCGAACGCACGTATCGGCAGCAACGTCACGCTGTTTCATGGCGTAACGATCGGGCAGCGGGATTACATTGACAGTGAAGGCCGGCGGAACACCGTTTACCCGGTGATTGAAGACGATGTGTGGATCGGGCCGCACGCGATTGTAGTGGGCGGCGTGACTGTGGGGAAAGGCAGCAGGATTGCCGGCGGAGCGTATGTCTTTGAGAACGTCCCCCCCTACAGCGTGGTGATGGGAAACCCCGGGCAGATTGTTAAAACCAACTGCACACCGGATGTAGACAACCGCTACGCGCCGGTAGCCGTAGACGAAGAAAGCCAGCACTCGCGGCCGCAACGTCAATCGCTCGCAGTGAATGCCGGATCAGCGTCGGTTCAGCGAGGCCAGGCGCAAGGCCCGCGTTAAAAATAGCGGATTGCCTATCACGTAGCGCTGAAACAACCGGCGCGGCTCCAGCGCCAGGCGAAACAACCACTCCAGACCGGCCCTCTGCATCCACAGCGGCGCTCGCGGTGTTTTTCCACCCAGAAAGTCAATGATGGCTCCGCCGCAAACGATCAGGCAGGGAAAGTCCAGCAAGGCACGCAGTCTGGCCGCCACTTCCTCCTGCCGGGGCATTCCCATGCCGAGCACGATCAGCGCCGGTTGGTGYTGAACTGCCAGCAGGGCGTATGCCTCAGCATCCAGGAAGCCATCGGCTGCAATAAGCTGGCTGTGGGGAGCCAGTTCCTGCTGGACACGCAGCCGGCCCTTGGCCAGATAGGGATCACGTGTACCAAACAACGCAATGCGGCGGCCGTCAAACGCCCGGATCAGTTGCGGAATGAAGTCCGTCCCATTGAGATTGAGGCCGGGCTGCATCCGCAGCAATTTAAACAGCGTTGCCATGCCGGAGCCGTCCCTGAGCACCAGGTCGGCCGAATGCATTGCCTCAAAAAAAGGAACCGACGCCACCATGGAATTCATCGCATGCGCATTGGCGAAAGCCAGTACCTGCGGCCTTGCAGGGTGGCTAAGGGACGCCAGCAGTGCCTGGCTGTCGACAGGGCTTTGCACCCGCTCAATCTTTTCCACCAGTAGCGACCAGCGCTGGCGCCAGTCAGCAGGGCTGTCAAAGGAAGAACTCAGCATGGCCTCACCCATCCATCCTCCGGCATGACAAAATCATGGTCATGTTGAACACCGTAACCCCGGGCAACCCCTTGYGCACCCTTCGCATCCTGGCGGGCATCACCGTCGTCCTGACGGCCGCAGCGCTTTACATTCTTGGCGCGCAGCCCGTTGCCGTTGGGCTRTTCCCTGCGCCTTGGGACAAACTGGCACATCTGCTCGTCTTTGGCATGGTGGGCGCGGCTGCCGGTATTGCAAGCGGAACGCGCGGCTGGCGCATGGCCCTTTGCTGCGTAGCCAGCGCCGTCATGGTAGGTGCCATGGATGAGTTGCATCAGGCTTTCCTGCCGGGCCGGACAGCCAGCTGGTCTGACCTGGCAGCGGACGCCGCAGGCGGGCTTCTGGGAGCCGCCGCGCATGAGGCAGCCTATCGGCTGGGGGCTGGCCGCTTCTTCAGGCATCGTTAAGCACGGAGCCCACCAAAGCCACGCCGAACTCCCGCAGACTGTGGGTGAAACGGGTCATTTGCGGCATGGAACTCATGTTCTGCCTCGCCACAACCAGAGCAGCCCCTGCGCGGACGGCCACCGTGTGCGCATCGGCACATTCGCTGGCAGGCGGGGTGTCGATGATGATGACGTCAAAGTCCTCGCCCAATGATTGCAGCAGTTTGGAAAATTCCTGCCGCCCAAGCAGCTCCTGCGGATTAGGCGGAATGACCCCCGCAGGCAGTACCGACAGATCCTGCAGGGCCGGTATGCTGATGACCGCTTCCGGCCCGGCGCGGCCAGCGAGCATGTCAGACAGGCCCGCAGTCGCCCCAAGGTTAAAAAGCTGGTGCTGCCGTGGCGTCCGCATATCCGCGTCGACCAGCAAAGTACGCTCCCCGAGCTGTGAAAACACGATGGCCAGGTTAGCCGCGATATAGCTGCGCCCTTCTTTCGCGCCGGCGCTGACAATCGCCAACCCCCGGCGCTCGGCCCCGGTGTCAAACCAGCGCAGCATCAACTGGCTGCGCAGCGCACGCAACTGTTCAACCGGCTGGCTGCCCGGCTGGTACGCCGCCACCAGCTCCCGGCTGAGCTTGGTTTCATTGGCAAGGTAGGGATAGTCAAACTGGACCGAGAGGGCAAAACGCACATCGTCGTCACTCAGCAGGCCCAGGGCCTTGCCGGAATCGCCAAAGCGCAAGCCACGGTCCCGTTGAAAATGGAGGATACGTTCGGCATCCGGAGGCGACAGCCGACCGGCATCCACCAGGATTGTCCCCATGGAGCGGCCGGCACCCGTGGCCGGTTTGCTGGGAACTGTCAGGGGAACCGATCGGATCGTCGGAGCGTTGTTTCTATTCATGCTGTCCCTCCATTGCCTAGCATCAGGCGGCGCGAACCGGGAAGCCTGCCGCTTCCTCCATCCGAAGAAATGCTTGCCAACACAGGCAGGCCCAATATCTGCACAAGGTCTTCGGCAGAGCGCACGCGGCGGTTGGCCAGTTCCAGCAGCAATCCGCATGCAATGCCGAGCAACGTCCCGCCAAAAGCAGCGACCAGCAGATTCACCAGCAGTTTCGGGCTCGAAGGGTTGACAGGAGGCGTTGCCATGTTCAGCCGCACAACATTGGTCTGGTTGCTCAGGCTCTGAAGGCGTGTCTGCGATGCACTCTGGCTGACAGCCTCAAAAGCGCGCTGGGCCGACTCGACATCGCGGCGATATACATTGAGCTCGTCCCGCTGCTTGTTCAGTTCGAGGACACGCGCTTTCTGTGCACCCACCGCGGCCTGCAGTTCACGCTCCCGGTCTTTGCCCACGCGGTAGGTTGTTTCGATGGATGCTGTGATGCGCGCAGTTTCGGTTGCCAGCCGGCTTTTCACAGCGGCCAGTTCGGATTCAGCGCGTTGCCGCTCAGGGTGATTAGCCCCGAGGCGCACACTGATTTCCTGTACCTTGGCCTCCAGCCGCGAAAGATCGGCCTTCAGGCCATTGATCAGGGGACTCTGCATGACTTCAGCGACGGTATCTCCGCGGGAGCTGCGTTTGCTCTGGCTGTCGGTAGTCTCGCCCTGCACAGTCGTGAGCTGGGAAGAAATTTCCCCCAGCTTCGCAGTCTCGTAGTCCACACGCTCGTCACTGCTGACAATACCGGCCTTCTGCTGGTACTCCGACAGGCGCGCCTGAGCCTCCTCAAGTTTCGCGCGAGATGCCTTGGTCTGATCATCAAACCATTCGGCGTAGATCTTGGCAGGTTCCGTCTTTAGCGACAGATTGGTATCGAGATAGGCCTGGGCAAAAGTATTGGCCGTAGTGGCGGCGACATCCGGATCGCTGCCCTTGTAGGTGATGTTGATCACGTTGCTTTCGCGCGCGGGCCGTACATCCAGTCCCTTCTGCAGGGACTCAGCCAGCCAGCTCTCCAGCGACCCGCGTCCATCGGTGGCCTCAAGCCAACGGGCTTTGGTGCGCGGATCTTCATCCAGCTTGAGCATTTTCACCACGCGCTGGGCCACACGGTCACCGCCGAYGATGTCCACCTGTGTCGCCATGTAGCTGGGTGCGACCAGGCCGGGCAAGGCCGCGCCGCCGGCAACCGGATCAGGTGAACGCACGTCAACCAGTACGGCGGCCTGGGCGGTGTACTTGCGGGGAAGCGCGAGGCTGACGGCCAGCGCGGCCAATATGGCCACCAGCATGACGAGCACAACAACCCGATAACGGGCCCGCAGGATCAGCAGGAATTGATGGAGTGTCATGATTTAAAAGAGGCTTTCACGAACATAGATCACATCCTCGGCGCGAACGGGGTCGGTGAGCCGGGGGGTTGTTTCCACGACCTTCCCCGCCGCGTCGCGGCGATGCAGGCGCAGCCGGTTTTCACTGCCGCGCACCGTGGGTCCGCCGCCCTGGGCAAGCGCCTGCATCACGGTCATGCCCCGCTCGATGCGGTACGGTCCGGGGCGCTGTGCCTCGCCGTAGATATAAAACATCGGCGCCTTGTTGACATACAGCGTGTCTCCGCCCGCCAGCACAATGTCTTCATCTGATTTCTCGTTCAGAAAGAGTGCCGGAATATCAATCACTTTCCGAAACGGCTTACCCTCACGCTGGCCGGTCAGGATCAGTACATCGTCACCCGTAGGGGTCACACCGCCGGCAGCAGCCAGCATGTCGCTGACACGGGTGTTGAATGTTTCCAGGGGGAAACGGCCCGGGCGGCTTACCTGCCCCAGCACGGCGACCTGATTGCCCCGTACCTGCCGCAGGACGATGTTGACCTGCGGTAC
>NZ_JBFUGX010000320.1:0-4845 GCF_056402675.1 Polaromonas sp. P3_C2
TTTCATGGCGCGCCCGACCAGGTCCTGGCCCTCGTTCACCAGGCGAAAGTCGATCTTGCGGCCGTCCAGGTCGACCCGGCTGACCTGCACCCTCACCCGCGTGCCGATGGCATAACGGATGCCGGTGCGCTCGCCGCGCAGTTCCTGGCGGGCTTCGTCAAAGCGGAAGTATTCTCCGCCCAGCTCGGTGATGTGCACCAGGCCTTCGACGTACATCGCGTCCAGCGTGACAAAGATGCCAAAGCCCGTGGCCGCCGTGACGACGCCACCGAATTCCTCACCAAGATGTTCGCGCATGTATTTGCACTTGAGCCAGGCTTCCACGTCGCGGCTGGCCTCGTCGGCGCGGCGTTCGTTGGCGCTGCAGTGCAGGCCGGCGGCCTGCCAGGCGAGTTCGTCGGCGCTGGCTTTTTTAGGTTTTTGCGTCGGCTCCTTGACACGTGAAGCCAGCCGTTTGGACAGCTTGGCCTCGGCCTCACCCGGCGTGGGCAGGGTCGGCAACTGGTACTTGGCCTTGTTCAGCACCGCCTTGATGACGCGATGCACCAGCAAGTCGGGGTAGCGCCGGATCGGGCTGGTGAAGTGCGTGTAAGCCTCGTAGGCCAGGCCGAAGTGGCCGCTGTTCATCGGCGTATAGATCGCCTGCTGCATGGAACGCAGCAGCATCGAGTGGATTTGCTGTGCGTCCGGGCGGTCCTTGGTGGCCAGCGCGATCTTCTGGAATTCRCCGGGCGCCGGGTCATCGGTGATGGTCATGCCGATGCCGGCCGCCTTCAGGTAGTTGCGCAGCATCTCCTTCTTCTCGGGCGTCGGGCCTTCGTGCACGCGGTACAGGCCCACGTGCTTGCTTTGCGAGATGAAGTCCGCCGAGCAGACGTTGGCCGCCAGCATGGCTTCTTCAATCAGCCTGTGCGCCACATTGCGGGTGCGGGGCACGATTTTTTCAATCCGGCCCGCTTCGTCGCAAACAATCTGGGTCTCGGTGGTTTCAAAATCCACCGCGCCGCGTTCGCCGCGCTCCTTGAGCAGCGCCTGGTACACGTCGTGCAAGTCGAGCAGGTGCGGCACCAGCGCCTTGCGCTGCGCGGCTTCAGGGCCGCGCGTGTTGGCCAGGATGGCGGCCACTTCGGTATAGGTAAAGCGCGCCTGGCTGAACATCACCGCCGGGTAAAACTGGTAGGCGTGAACCTCGCCCTTGGCATTGACCAGCATGTCGCAGACCATGCACAGGCGCTCGACATTCGGGTTGAGCGAGCAAAGGCCATTCGACAATTTTTCCGGCAACATGGGAATCACGCGGCGCGGAAAATACACGCTGGTAGCGCGGTCGTAGGCGTCAATGTCGATGGCGCTGCCGGTTTCCACATAGTGGCTCACATCGGCAATCGCCACCAGCAGGCGCCAGCCCTTGCCGCGGCCTACTTTGGCAGGCTCGCAATAAACGGCGTCGTCAAAATCGCGGGCGTCTTCGCCGTCGATGGTGACCAGCGGCACGTCCGTCAGGTCAATGCGGTGCTTTTTGTCGGCAGGCCGCACGGCGTCCGGCAAGGTACGGGCCAGGGCCAGCGCCTCGTCGCTGAACTCATGCGGCACGCCGTACTTGCGCACCGCAATTTCAATTTCCATGCCGGGGTCGTCGATCTCGCCCAACACTTCCTTGACGCGACCCACAGGCTGGCCGAAAAGCGCCGGCGGCTCGGTGAGTTGCACCACCACCACCTGGCCGGCCTTGGCCGTGCCGGTAGCGCCCTTGGGGATCAGGACATCCTGGCCGTAGCGTTTGTCTTCGGGCGCGACCAGCCAGACACCGCTTTCCTGCAGCAGGCGGCCGATGATGGGGTTCGAGGATCGCTCAAGGATTTCCGTGACGCGGCCTTCGGGCCGGTTTTTGCGGTCGTGCCGCACAATGCGTGCCTTGACGCGATCCTTGTGCAGCACTGCTCGCATTTCGTTGGGCGGCAGGTAAATATCCGCTTCGCCGTCATCGCGCAATACAAAACCATGGCCATCACGGTGGCCGGAAACGGTGCCCTCGAATTCAGCGAGCAAACCAGAGGAACGGGCGGACGATGCGCCGGTATTTGAATGAGTTGTTTTGATAAAAAATCTCTTTTTGTTGAGGGCTGCTGGTTTTGAGTATGCAGCCGAAATATTTCAGGAAAATTTGGGGGCTTGGCCCTGAGAAAGCATTGAAGTAATGGTACACTGCTAGCTGTGCCCGGGTGGCGGAATTGGTAGACGCGCACGGTTCAGGTCCGTGTATCGCAAGATGTGGAGATTCGAGTTCTCTCCCGGGCACCAGATACACCAAACAGCTTCTCCAGACTCTTAAACAGGTTCTGGAATAAAGCAAGATTAAAGCCACTGTGACCCAGTGGCTTTTTTTGTGGCCGGGCAGATCTTCAAGTCCGCCTTTTCACTAGCGGCCTTAATCAAACAGGTACAGCAACCAGGTCATGGCCCTGGGTTCCGACGATGCGGGCCCGGGTGAACTCGCCGACTTTCAGCGTCTTGCTGATTTTCTCCGGCGGCAGCAGCTTGACGACGCCGTCGATCTCCGGCGCATCGGCATAAGAGCGCCCGGTGCCACCCTTTCGGCCTAGCGCCGGCGCCGAATCCACCAGCACCTGCATGGTTGCACCTACGCGCTGCTGCAGTTTCTGGCTGGACACCGCTTCGGCCACGGCCATGAAGCGGGCGCGCCGCTCTTCACGCAACGCCAGCGGCAGCATGCCCGGAATATCGTTGGCCGTCGCACCTTCTACTGCGCTGTAGGCAAAGCAGCCTGCGCGGTCGATTTTGGCCTCTCGCATGAAGTCCAGCAGATGGTCGAACTCTGCTTCCGTCTCGCCGGGAAAACCGGCGATGAAGGTGCTGCGAATCACAATTTCGGGGCAGATTTCGCGCCAGCGCGCAATGCGTTCAAGGTTCTTCTCGCCGCTGGCCGGCCGCTTCATGCGTTTGAGCACATCCGGATGGCTGTGCTGCAACGGTACATCCAGGTAGGGCAGAACCTTGCCGGTGGCCATCAGCGGCAGTACTTCGTCCACACTTGGGTACGGATAAACGTAATGCAAGCGCACCCAGGCACCATACGGCTCGGCGATTTCACCCAGTGCCTGCACCAGTTCCAGCATACGCGTCTTGATGGGCTTGCCATCCCAGAAGCCGGTGCGGTATTTCACATCGACGCCATAGGCCGAGGTGTCCTGGCTGATCACCAGCAATTCCTTCACGCCGCCTTCAAACAGGGCGCGCGCTTCGTTGAGCACGTCGCCGATAGGCCGTGACACCAGGTCGCCGCGCATGGACGGGATGATGCAGAAGGTGCAGCGGTGATTGCAGCCTTCGCTGATCTTCAGGTAGGCGTAATGTTTGGGCGTCAGCTTGATGCCGGCAATGCCAAAGGCATTCGGCACCAGGTCCACGAAAGGATCATGCGGCTTGGGCAGGTTCAGGTGCACCGCGTCCATCACCTCTTGCGTGGCGTGCGGGCCCGTCACCGCCAGCACACTCGGGTGCATCTGGCGCACCAGGTTGCCACCGCCCTCGCCCGCCTTGGCGCCCAGGCAGCCAGTAACGATGACCTTGCCGTTTTCGGCCAGCGCCTCGCCAATGGTGTCCAGGCTTTCCTTGACCGCGTCGTCGATGAAGCCGCAGGTGTTGACGATGACGAGATCCGCACCTTCAAAGGTCTTGGAGGTCTGGTAGCCCTCGGCGCTCAATTGCGTGAGGATCAATTCGGAATCGGTCAGCGCCTTGGGGCAGCCCAGGCTGACAAAGCCAACGCGCGGCGCGGGCTTGGTGTTCACGGAAACAGGGGGGGAAATAACTTCGCTCATGGGGTGTATTGTCTCAGGTCCCTGATTTCTATGGGCTTCTAGGGGCCGCCAGAAATTCAATTGCCGGGATACAGGGCAAGGCGCCCGGAGCGCAGGAACCGGAATGCACTTGGGTGCATGAGGATTCCGAGCACCGCGCAACGCAGCCATGTGCCCGGAAATTGGGTTTATGCGGCTCCTAGCGCTTCAGGCCAAAGGCTTGAAGCATCTGCTCGCTCTGTTTTTGCATTTGCTCCTGCATCTGCGTGAAAACGTTCTTGGATTGCTCCACATAAGTGCCCATCATGCCCTGCATCATGGGTGATTGCGCATTCATGAACTGGGCCCACATTTCGGGGCTCAACCCCTTGGACTGCTCGGCCATCTTGACCTGCAGGTCCATGAAGCTCTGCACGTTCTTCTCGAGGTAGGCGCCCATGAAGCTTTGCATCGCATTCCCGTAAAAACGGATGATGTTGGCCAGCACGGCTTCGGTAAACATCGGCGCACCGCCGGTTTCTTCTTCGAGAATGATCTGCAGCAGGATGCTGCGCGTCAGGTCTTCATTGGTCTTGGCATCGCGCACCACAAAATCAGCGCTGTCCATCACCAGCTGGCGGACTTCCGTGAGCGTGATATAGGCCGATGTCTCGGTGTCGTACAGCCGGCGATTCGGGTACTTCTTGATCACTCGTGAAGCCGCAGCCTTGCCGGCAGCCCGGCCGCTTTTGGCACCGGGAGTGCCGTCGGCAGAGGCGTCGCCCTGTAAAGGCGGCGTGCCGGATGACGGGCTGGTGGATTTGCTTTTTGGCACTGATTTCTCCTCTGAATGACGACCGGCGTCGAAACGCCGGGACTCAATACATTCTAGGAATTCTGATGTACTCAATCCCCTTGGTTTACCCTGTGTGCCAGTCCGCATTACAAAGAATGCAGAACCTGGATCAGGAACCGTCGAGGGAATTGGTAGGCGCGATTGGACTCGAACCAACGACCCCCACCATGTCAAGGTGGTGCTCTAACC
>NZ_JBFUGX010000321.1:0-4835 GCF_056402675.1 Polaromonas sp. P3_C2
GGCATCAGCAGTACCAGCCCGGCCACGCCCACCCCCAGCAGCATCCACCGCATACGCCGCACCTGCGCCAGCAGCAGGTTCTGGTCAGACACCAGGGCCACATAGGCCTTGCGGCTGAACACGCCTTCGATCGGCATCACCACCGCGGCAAAACGCTGGCCGTCGGCGCCATCGATCGAATGAATCGGCGTATCTTTCAGAGAGGCCTGTGTCATCAGCGGCGGCAACGCGGCATACAAGGGGTCATTCAGCGCGGCAAGGCTCACGGGCCGCCCGGACGCCAGCAGACGGCGAAGGCGGTCTGCATCGGACCAGCCCCAGACGCGGCCCTGCTCATCAAAGAGGATCAGCTCGGCATGGCTCTCCTGACTGCGCGCACGCAGAAAATCCGAGAGGCCCGCGACCGTGAACGTTACTGCCGCGACGCCGCCCTTCGGCCCGCTGAGCGGCCGCGACAACGCCATGCCGAACTCCGCCGGGAGCTGCAGCATAAAAGGATCGGTGGCCTGGAAGGTGCCCAGGTTCAACTCGCTCACCCCCTCGTACCAGGGCCTGCTGCGGGGGTCATAGCGGTTGCCCCAGGGACGCCGTTCGCTGGCGATGGCGGTCATTTGCTGGTCGTAAAAAACCCATTCCTCCACCCGCTTTTCGTGTTCGTCGACCCGGATGATCTGCTCCGCGTAGCGGGCTTCCGGCAGCGATTTAGCCCAGGCCCGGTCGCGTTCGGTGCGCAACACCATGCTTTGCAGGTAACTGCCGTCCGGATAACCGAACACCAGCGAGGCGATCTGGGGATAGCGGTTTTGCATCGACATCTGCATGCGCTGCACTGAAATGTCGTTCTCGCCTTCGAGGCCGGCATGCGGGTCATTGGTGGTGGCTTCCAGCCAGGCGCGGGCCGGTTCCTGAAAGCGCAGCAGCTGCTCCTGCGTGCGGCGGCCCAGTTGCTCCAGCTCGCGCTGCGCGCCGTCCAGCACGATGCGGCTTGCGGCCAGCTCGGCCAGCACCATGAGCGCCACAACAAGCACCGTGCCCAGCGCGGCGTAGGTCCAGAACAGGTGGGAGCGAATCGACCTGGCGTGAAAAGTCAGCAACTTCAACTTTTTCAAGCGTGTCCCCCTGCTGTGCTTGTTTGATCGCAAGATACGCTGCAGTAATACCTTTGACAAGGCGGTTGCTACTGCCCTGCCGGGTATCTTTTCGCCTTCCACATTTTGTGACGTTTGTCAGAATTTTCAGCGTGACGGCATACAGAGGGAGCATCTTCAAAAATGCAAATTTTTGGACGCCCGTATGGATACAGATAGTGACATCGGCGCAGCCTGTTTGCGACATGTACTGCTGGAGTACACACCCCGGGCTATAACGGAAGCGCTACATGCGAGYGGCCCGCCTTGCCGATTTGTCGATTGCCGCTTTTGCTTTGTATTGCACTGTATCGAGAGGCCTGTGCGATCAGCTGCCCTCAGCGGGGGCGCGGAAAGCCTACGCCCGCTTCTTGAACAGCGCCGAAGCCCCGCTGGCTGCCCGGATCTCATCGGCCGTTGCCCGCAACGCCTCGGACAACTCTTCCATCCTGACTTGCGTCAACCGCACCAGCGGCCCCGCAATCGTGACCACACCGATCGCGCCCGAGGGCGACAGCACGGGCGCGGCCATGGCGGACATGGAGGGCGCGAACACTTCGCTGATTGTGCTGAAGCCGCGCTTGCGCGCCGCGTGCACAAAGCCGAGCAGCGCCTTCACGGTGGTGGGGGCCTTGGGGCCGAAGTCTTTGGGTGGGCCGAAGCCTTGTTGGGCCACCAGGCGCAATGCCTCTTCATCGCTCATGGTGGAAAGCCAGGCATGCCCGGCGGCGCTGCAAGACAGGCGAACCGACAGGCCCATGTCGGGGTCGTAGCGCAGGCCACGGCGCGCGCCCTGCGCTTTGGCGACGAAGGTCAGGTCGTCGCCGTCGACGACGGCCAGACGCACCAGTTCGCCGGATTCTTCGGCCAGATGGTCGAGCAGGGGCTGCGCGACATCGACGATGCCTGAGGCGCTCAAAAACCCCAGGCCCAGCGAGACCAGTTTGATGGTGAGAACGTATTCGCCCTGCTCACGCACCTGGCGCACATAACCGCAGCGGCACAGCTCTGCCAGCAGGCGGTGGGTAGCGCTGAGCGGCATGTCCAGGCGGGCTGCAATCATGGACACGGTTTGGCCTTCGGGGTGCGCGGCCAATTGCTCCAGGGTGTTGAAGCTTCTTTCGAGAAGGGTGCTCATGCGGTTTGACTCTCTGGTTTCGCCGGTTTGCCGTTTGCCGTTTGCCGTTTGCCGTTTGCCGTTTGCCGACATTTAGCCATGGCTTGGAAACTGGTTGCACTTCAAATAATAATGGTTTTCCATTATGGAAAGACTTTCCACTTTATCGGATGATTCGCCGGTCTGGGGTGCGATCTGGCCGAACAGCCTTGCCCCGCCCCTTTGCCCTCCCCCTCTTTCTCCGCAATAAAAGGACATCCAGATGCAGTTCAATCGCAGGTCACTGACCCTGGCAGCCGCGCTGCTGGCGCTTTCATCCGCCCCGGCGTTGGCCCAGGACATCCAGGAGCGCACCATCAAGTTCGGCCACCTCAACAATGCCGACCACCCGGTAAGTTTTGGCGTCAAGCGTTTCAGTGAACTGCTGGCAGCCAAGAGCGGCGGCAAGATGAAGGTGCAGGAATTTCCGGCTTCAACGCTGGGCAATGAGCTGCAGCAGCAGTCCGCCCTGCAAGGCGGCGTGCAGGAAATGTCGGCGCCGGCCACCACCTCTCTGGCGGGCATCGTCAAGGAATTCGGCCTGGTCGATTTTCCTTTTTCAGTCGCAAACTTTGCGCAGGCGGACGCGCTTCTTGACGGCCCGCTGGGCCAGGCGCTCATCGCAAAACTTCCGGAGAAGGGACTGATCGCACTGGGTTATTGGGACCTGGGCTTTCGCAATGTCACCAACAGCAAACGCCCCATCACCAGGCCGGAAGATCTGGACGGCCTGAAAATCCGTGTGATTCCCAATCCGGTGTTCCTGGAGACCTTCAAGGCCTTCAAGGCCAACCCGGTGCCCATGCCGTTTGCCGAGCTCTACGGCGCGCTGGAATCCAAAGCCGTCGACGGCCAGGAAAATCCTTTTGCCGTGATCCAGTCCAACAAGTTCTACGAAATCCAGAAGTACGTCAGCGCCACCAACCATGTGTATGCAGCCAATATCGTGCTGGTGAGCAAACGCTTTTGGGACAAGCTCTCACCGGCCGAGAAAAAGATCATGAACGATGCGGCCGCCGAAACGCGCGACTACCAGCGCCAGGTCAGCCGCGCCGCGGCGCAAAAAGCCGTGGGCGAGCTGCAGGCCAGGGGCATGCAATACAACGAGCTGAGCCCGGCTGAGCAGGGCCGCATGCGGCAAGTGGCCAAACCAGTCGTTGAACGGTTCATGAACGCTTACGACCCGGTGACCACGAAGCTCTACACCTCCGAACTTGCACGCATCCGCAAGTAAACCAGCAGTCATTATGAAAATTCTTGTCCTGCACGGGCCCAACCTCAACCTTTTCGGCCGCCGTGAACCGCATATTTACGGCACGACCACGCTGGCCGAAATCAACGCCAGCCTTCAATCGCTGGCCGCCGAGCTTGGGGTTGAACTGGAAATATTCCAGTCCAACCACGAAGGTGCGCTGATCGATAAATTTCACGAGAACATCGACAGCGCGCAGGGCGCCCTGCTGAACCCTGCAGGCCTGACCCAGCACGGCGTGCCGCTGCATGACGCGATCAAGGCCATGCCCTTCCCGGTGCTGGAGATTCATATGAGCAACATCGCCGCGCGCGAAGCGTGGCGCAGCCACTCCATCATTTCGCCCGCGGTAAAGGCGACCATCCAGGGCCTCGGCTGGCGGTCCTATACCGCCGGCTTGCGGGCACTGGTTGAAACGCTGAAGGATGTGAAGGCGGGCTGACCGGCAAGCGGGACGGTTGCCGATCGCAGCGGTGGCGCTGGGCCGAGTTCCGCGGTGAGTAGTTTGCGCAGAGGCTACAACCGCGGCGGGACAAGCCAGATCCACAAGGCCGCGGCGAATCCGATCCAGACCAGCACGATCACGACCGCAGCAACCCGGCTGCGCGGCTTTGAGCCCTGCGTCTTCACCCACTCATCGGCCCGGTTACGGCAATCGGTGAGCACCTCTGGGGGCAGGAGCCTGATGGTCAACCAGATCAATCCGGGGAGCAACAAGACATCGTCCAGATATCCAAGCACCGGGATGAAATCGGGGATGAGGTCGATGGGGCTCAGCGCATAGCCCACGACGAAGAGCCCAAGCGCCTTCGCATACCAGGGCGTTGCCGGGTGCTTGCCGGCGAACCAGAGCGTCAATCCATCGCGCTTGATCCGTCTGGCCCAATTGTCGAGTTTGCCGCGCACTGTCATGCGCACAAGCATGCCACAGCGATTGGAATGATCACATCGATTGCACCGATTCCGTCGGTTTGCAGACTGTCGTTTATCWGGGCCCGTCGAAGGTCTGTGAAGAAATGTTGAGTTTTGCGAGCCGATCCGTGTATGCCCTACCTGTCAGTTCTGACAGGGGGATGAGGGTTGTGAGCGGAGCGATTTGAAAGGTCGCAGGCCTTGGGTATTTCCAAAAAACCCGGTGCTCATTCGCGAGTTTGTAAGGCGGAATAGGTATCGACGATCAGACAAGAGCAGTCATCGCCACACAAGGTTTTTCAGCACTGGCAAGCTCCAGCCATATTGGCGAAAGGCTGTCCGGTTGACCGTGAAAATAGGCAAAAAATTCCTGGGTGCATCCCCGCAC
>NZ_JBFUGX010000322.1:0-4831 GCF_056402675.1 Polaromonas sp. P3_C2
CCGGTGGAGCGCTGGAAGAAGCGGCTGAAGCGGCTCTCGCTCATGCCGAGCTCGGCCGCCACGACTGACATCGAAATCGGCTCCGCCATGTTGGCGGTAATGCGGTTGACGATGCCGTTGATCTGGTCAACCTGCGCGTCGCCATCAGCGCCCTGTGTGCCCTGCATCTGTACGCTCGACAGCAGCCGGTAGTCCGTCCATTGCGCCAGGTCGGCCATGAATTCAAAAAAGTGGCCGAGACGGCGCACTCCACGCGCGGCCTTGATGTTGTCCCAGTGCGTCTGCGCCTGCTGCGACATGCCGAAGAACTCGATGCCATGGCGTGCCCGTTCGAGCAGCTGCATCACTTCGCGCAATTCAGGAATTCCGGTTGCCGCGCGCTCGATGGGCTCGTGATGGAACTGGATCACCCGGTCGCGTCCCGCGGCACCGCCTTCGGGCACGTCAAGCGAAATCCAGTTGTGCGGCAGGCGCGGGCCGCACAACACCAGATGACCGGGCTGGAACGGTCCGATCCAGTCGCCGACAAACGCCTTGCCCGAGGTCTCGGTGATCAGGTGCAGTTCATACTCTTCATGAAAATGCCAGCGTACCAGCGGGCTCGGGAAGCCGTGTGCAAGACAGCGCACCAGACCGGTTTCAGGTGCCTCGTAACCCAGTGATGGGGAGCGCGCAATATCGCGCTCCAGTTCGGGTTGGCGCTGACGGGGGATCGAGCGTTTGGATGTGGACGTTGTCATGGCAGTCTGGGTCAGGACCGTGAAGCAACCGTCTCATTGTCCTCCCGCACGAGCGCAGCGTGAACGGCCTCCAGCGTAGGCGGATCAGCGCCTTCACGGGTGCAGTTCAGTGCGGCGGCCGTGGCGGCGAAGCGCATCACTGCGCGCCAGGCGTCGCCGCTCAGCTCGCCAAGCTGGGCCGGGTGTTCGACGCCATGCGCAAGCAGCGAGACTGAAAGCCCGGCCGTAAAAGTGTCACCCGCGCCGATGGTGTMGACCACCTTCACACTCGGTGCCGCCACAGTCAACGGCTCGTGCCCCGTGCGCCAGAGCGTGGCACCGCCGGCGCCGCGCGTGACGATGACCGCTCGCGCACCGGCGTGCAGGCAACCCGCTGCCAACGCATCGACAGGCCTGCCGGGCGCCAGCAGTCCGGCATCTTCGTCGCTGAGCTTGACCAGATCGGCCATCGCAAACCAGCTCATGACGCGCGCGCGGTAGGCTGCCATATCGGAAATCAGGCTGGGCCGCACGTTGGGATCGAACACGATCACACGGCGCCCGGCGTTGGCAGTCATCAGCCCGGTGATGCGCGTGGCCGCAGGTTCCTGCAGGAGCGCGATCGAACCGAAATGAAGAAAGCGGCATTCAGCCGGCAACTGCGGCAGCGGCTCGGGTGCCCAGGTCGCATCGGCGCTGCCGTGCGTGTAGAAGGCATAACGGTTGGACTGCGGTGTGCGCTCAACGAAGGCCAGGGTCGACGGCGCATGGCTGCGCAGGATGAAACGGGTGTCCACGCCGTTGCGTTCGAGAAAACGCATCAAGCGTTCGCCGAACAGGTCGGTCGACAGCTGCGTGAGGAAGCCAGTGGGCTGTCCGAGGCGCGCGCAGGCGACAGCCGTGTTGAGCGGCGAGCCGCCCTCGTGGCCCAGGAACGCCAGCGTGCCCGCCTCGTCGGCGGTGAAATCGATCAGGGCTTCGCCCGTGAGTGCAATGCGCATGGTTTCCGGATTGTCCTCTGTCAGGGCAAGGCGCGGGCGTCGGCCAGGAACCCGCGCTCGGCAGCCAGCGTGGCGGGATGATCGAGCAATTCTGCAAAGAGGCGCGGCGCAATTGTGATGGCGCCCACACCTAATCGGAGCAAGGAAAGACAGGCCTCGCGGGAGCGGATGCTCGCCACCAGAAGTCGGGTGCCGGACGAAGGCCGCTGCGCTACCAGCGCCTGCATTTGCGCGATCAGCGCCAGCCCGTCCACACCAGCGTCCTCAAGCCGTCCCAGGTAGGGTGCCGCATAAGCCGCGCCCAGTTGGGCGGCAAAGTGCGCCTGCTCAGGCGCGTAGACAGCCGTCCACGTGACCGGCACACCTTGCGCGACAAGCCGGGCGCCGGCATCGAAGCCCTGGCGCGTGGCGGGGATTTTCACGACCAGCTGACCCCGCTCGAAGTGCGGCAAAAGATCCTGCGCGTCTTCAAGCATTCCATCGACTTCGCTGGAATACACCTGCGCCTGCACCTGCCGCGCACCCAGTTCGATACAGCGCGCCAGGAGGCCGGGCACCGCGGCGCGCCCGACACCCGCTCGCCGCAGCAGCGTGGGGTTGGTGGTCACGCCGTGCACCACCGGATGCGGCAGGCACGCCTGCAGCTCAGCCAGGTCGGCACTGTCGAGGTACAGATGGAAGTCTTCATTCATCGCGCTCCACTCCTAAAAATCAGCTCATGACGTTGCCGCCATCGACATTCAGGGTCTGCGCCGTGATGTAACGCGCCTCATCGCTGGCCAGAAATACGGCCGCTCCCGCGATGTCGGCCGGTACACCCATGCGGCCGAGCGGCACTTCGAGGCCCACGCGCCGCTTCTTTTCTCCCGGGGGCAACCCTTCTGCCCTGGCGAAAAGGCTGTCGACGTGGTCCCACATCGGTGTATCGACCACACCGGGTGCGATGCCGTTGACGCGAATGCCATGCGGCGCCATGGCCAATGCGGCACTCTGGGTGTAGCTGATGACCGCGGCCTTGGTGGCGCAGTAGTGCGACACCAGCGCTTCGCCGCGCCGCCCGGCCTGCGAGGCCATGTTGATGACTGACGCGCCCTGCGTGCCGGCTTCGACCATGTGGCGAAGCACGGCCTGCATGACAAAGAACATGCCTTTCACATTGACGGCAAAAAGCCTGTCGAAAGAAGCCTCATCACTGTCAAGCAGGGGCGCGAGATCGAACACGGCCGCGTTGTTGAACAGAGTATGAATGGGGCCAAAAGCGGCCTGTGCCTGCGCCAGCAGGTGCGCAATCGCCCGGGCGTCCGTCACGTCCGCCGCGATGTAGACCAGGCGGCCGGGATGGCGTTTTTGCAGTGCCTGCACGACTTCAGGCGTCGCCACGGCCCGGTCGACCACGCTGCAGTGCGCGCCCTCGGCGATGCAGGCTTCAGCCACCGCCAGACCGATGCCGCCACCGGCACCCGTCAGAAGCACATGACGGTCCTTCAGACGTTCGCTCATGTTCTTTTTACCCCTGAATTGACAAAGCCGGCTACCCTCCCGATCGCGCCGCGCACGGCATCCGTCAGCCGTGTATCGCCTGCGGCACTGCCCCATAGCCCCGCGTCGGAGCACAGCGCGCGCACAGGATCGACAGCGTCACAGATCGCGCGGGCCACGGCCTCGTCCATACCCTGGTCCTGGTAGGCATAGGGCAGCGCTCCCCGGTGCCAGCGCCGCAGGAAAACAAGGAACAGCGCAGGCAGCATTGCGACGCTGTCGATTGGCTGTCCCGCGGCGAGCCGCTCCCGTACCGTGGGCGCGATAAACCCTGGAATCTTTGAGAAACCGTCCGCCGCCACGCGTTGGTTGGTGTCGCGGATCGCAGGATTTCCAAAGCGCTCGAGCACCACATCGCGGTACGCTGTGAGGTCGATCGGCCCGGGAGAGTCGGGAGAACTCAGGCAGGGAATCACGTCGTCGGTCACATAGTCGTAGGCCATCTTCCGGATTGCCGCGTGGTGTGTTCCTTCGTGGATGAAATCCAGCCCGACCAATGTGCTGGCCCATGCAATACAGCTGTGCGTGGCATTGAGGATGCGGATCTTGGCCTCCTCGTAGGGCTGCACCGACTCGACCAGTTCCACGCCCACACGGCCCCAGTCGGGGCGCCCGGCCGCGAAGTTGTCTTCGATCACCCATTGAATGAAACTCTCGCCAGTGATCGCAGCCGCATCATCCCGCCCCGTGGCGGCCTTGACGCGAGCGCGCAGCTCGGGTGGCGGACGCGGCGTGATACGGTCGACCATCGTGTTGGGGCAGCGGGTGTTCCCCGCGACCCACGAAAGCAGCCCGGTGTCGCCTGTGAGTTCAATGAATTCGCGCAGCCCGTCACGAAAGCGGTCGCCGTTGTGGCGCAGGTTGTCGCAGTTGAGCAGGGTCACGGGGCCGGCCTGCGCCGCCTTGCGCGCACGCAGGATCGCGCAGACGGCGCCGTAGATGGTCACGCCCTCCCCGCCCGCCTCGCCGCGGCGTGCGCGCTCAAGGTCTGCCGCGAGATCATTGAAAGACAAGTCCAGCTTGCCTTTCGTGTCGAGGTAGTAGCCTGCCTCGGTCACGGTGAATGAAACGATGCGCGTGGACGGCGCCGCGCCGCGAGAGATCACCGCAGCCAGCGAGTCTTCCCAGGGAAGCACTTCGCGGATGGCCTCAATCTGTTCATAGCGGTATTCGCCGGCCGGCGATACGGTTTCCAGCGTGTAACGCCCGCCCTGTGCCTGCAAGGCCRCGACGACCTCGGCCATGTCGGGCCGGATGTTGGCGCCCACGATGGACCAACGGGTGTCGCCCGCGTCGATCAACCGCTGAAGATAAACGGCCTGGTGGGCTCGATGAAATGAACCCAGTCCAAGGTGAAGCACCGTGAATTCCGAAGGCGCCAATGGCGTTTTCGCAGGAAGCGCTGTTGCGAGAGTCAAGGGAATGTCCGAAAGGAAGAAGGAAGAAATCAGGCCGGAACCGCACGGCCTTCACGGTTGAACAGATGAAGCACCGAGGGGTCGAGCTCGACCGCTACATCGTCACCTGCATGCAGCGGTGTCCGTTCGTTCTGGCGCGCTATCAGCGGCACGC
>NZ_JBFUGX010000323.1:0-4823 GCF_056402675.1 Polaromonas sp. P3_C2
AAACAATACTGTCCGAGTTGCCCACCGCACCGGGCCTCCAGGAAAAGCGCGTGCCGGCGCCTCGCATTTGCTACTCTTTTGATAGCTGCTTGCGCTTGACCGGTATGGCTAAAACGCCTAAAACACGTAAGAACCGCAGGAACAATCCATGCCGGAGACAAGCACAAAAGGCAGCGCCGCTGCGGCCACACTGCCGGCCGCGTTCACCAACGGCTATGAATTTGCCCAAGGCACGGGCTACACCCTGCCCGAATACCCGTTCGTGGAACCGCCCGAGCTGCAAACAGGCGAGGTCAAACGGCACGGCGTCGTCATCGTTGGCGGCGGCATCACCGGCCTGACGCTGGCCTGTGCGCTGGCGCAGTACGGCATCAAGGCCTTGCTGCTGGACGAAGACAACACCGTGGGCGTGAAGGGCGCGTCGTCGCGCGGCATTTGTTATGCCCAGAAAACCCTGGAAATCTTCAAGCGCCTAGGCATTTACGAGCGCATCGCCGCCAAAGGGGTGCAGTGGAGCGTGGGCCGCACCTTTGCGGGCGCCGACGAGGTGTATTCGTTTGACCTGCGCCAGCAGCAAACGCATTCACTGAGCCGGCAACCGCCCTTTATCAATATCCAGCAGTTTTATGTCGAGGGCTTCCTGGTGGAGCAGCTCTACCGACCCGCGCCTGAGGACCGCCTCATTGATCTCCGCTGGAGCCACCGCGTCACGGCCTTTGAGCAAAACGACGACTTCGCGACGCTGCAGCTTGAAACGCCTGCGGGCAGCTACACCCTGCAGGCCGAACATGTGATCGATTGCACGGGCTCGCGCAGCCCGTTTCGCGCCTGGTGCGGTGCGACGGTCACCGCGCAAAAGGGCGACGACCGCTGGTGCATTGCCGACGTACGCTTTAAAAACCCGCCGCCGGTGGAGCGCCACACCTGGATCGAAGCACCTTTTAACGAAGGCCGCGCCGTGTGGCAACACCTGATGGCCGACGGTGTCTGGCGCATCGACTACCAGATGCCGCCGCACGCCAACCCCGAAGAAGTCAGCCGTGAGGACGTGGTGCGCGCCCGCCTGAAGGCGCAGTTCAAAAGCCAGGCGGGACAGGTGCTGGACGATGGTGACTATGAAATCGTCTGGGTCGGCCCCTATGCCTACCGCAGCGAATGCCTCGACAACCTGCGCCATGGCCGCGTGTTCTTTGCCGGTGACGCGGCCCATGTGATGAGCCCCTTCGGCGCACGCGGCGGCAATTCGGGTGTTCAGGACGCCGACAACCTGGCGTGGAAGCTGGCCGCTGTGCTGCAAGGCCGCGCCGCGCCCGCATTGCTCGACAGCTATCACCACGAAAGGCATGAGGCGGCGAAGCACAACGTGCTGATCACCAACCGCACCGCGCGCTTTCTGCGGCCGGCCGACGGCGCGGAGCGGCTGTTTCGCACGGCGGCATTGGATCTGGCGCGTGAGCACCCGTTTGCCCGGCAGCTGGTGAACACCGGGCGCATGTCGACGCCCAACCACTACACGCGGTCCGGCGTCTGCGGGCCTGCGGGCGGGCGGGCCACGCAGAACGCGGGCTTCTCCTGGGCCGATGGCAGCTCAGGCGAGCTGCTGGACTTGTTGACGTGGGCTCATGGGCGCCTGCTGCTGCTGGTGTTTTGCGATGTATCCGGCGCCGGGCTGGCGCGGCTGGCGGCGCTTTCCAGGGAAGCGGACGTGCGCTGCGTGCAAGTGCTCGGGCCCGGCGAGAAAGCCGCCGCAAGGGAGCACGTGATCGACCGCGAAGGCCATCTGCAGGCGACCTGCCATGTTTTTGGCCATGCCTGGGCGCTGCTGCGGCCCGACGGACACGTCGCCGCAACGGGCGAAAGTACGGATGCCTCGGTGGTTCACGCCGTCGCAAGCGCCATGGGTGCGGGCGCCCGCCACGAAACAAGGGATCCATCATGAAGCCAGACAGCCCCCTGATCACCCGCCTGCATTTTCAGGACGCCGATGCGTTTTACGAATACCTGCTGGACGCCCACCAGGGCCTCTCCAGGGAGGAATCCGAGCTGCTCAACGCCCGGCTGATCCTGCTGATGGCCAACCAGCTGGGCGACACCGCAGTACTGCAGGCTTGCGTGGCCGCGGCCCGCCACGCCTGAGCACTACAGGGCCAACGGCCGGCTAGCCGCAACGGCCAGCCCCAGTCGAATAAAATCAGCGGAGTTTCACCCAACCCAAGGCGGCATCCCTTCGATGCCGTTTTTCATTGCCCCATGACCAACGCTGCCGCCCCTGCCCTTGCCGATACCGCCAACACAGCCCCCGAGGCCGTGAAAGTCTCCACGCCGGGGCTGGACGGCCTGGCCAAGTCCTTCGAGCCGGCCGCCATTGAAAGCCGCTGGGGGCCCGAATGGGAGCAAAGCGGCCAGTACGAACCCACGCTGGACGCGGCCAAGCCTTCGTTTTCCATCCAGCTGCCGCCGCCCAATGTGACAGGCACGCTGCACATGGGCCATGCCTTCAACCAGACCATCATGGATTCGCTCACGCGTTACCACCGCATGCGCGGCCACAACACGCTGTGGGTGCCCGGCACCGACCATGCCGGCATCGCCACGCAGATCGTGGTGGAGCGCAAGCTTCAGGGCGAGGGTGAAAGCCGCCACGACCTGGGCCGCAAAAATTTCGTCGCCAAGGTGTGGGAATGGAAGGAAGAGTCCGGCACCACCATCACGCGCCAGATGCGCYGCATGGGCGACTCTGTGGCCTGGAAGCACGAGTACTTCACCATGGACCCGAAGATGTCGACGGTCGTCACCTCGACCTTTGTGCAGCTTTACAAGCAGGGCCTGATTTATCGCGGCAAGCGCCTGGTGAACTGGGACCCGATCCTCAAGTCCGCCGTGTCCGACCTGGAAGTCGAGAACGAAGAGCGCGACAGCTTCATGTGGCACATCGAGTACCCCTTCAGCGACGGCCCGCAGAAAGCCGCTGACGGCTCGGCGCTGCGCGGCATGCACATTGCCACCACACGGCCCGAAACCATGCTGGCCGACGGTGCGCTGGCGGTGCACCCGGACGACGAGCGCTACAAGCACCTGGTCGGCAAGATGGTCGACCTGCCGCTGTGTGACCGGAAAATTCCGGTGATCACCGATGACTATGTCGACCCCGAATTCGGTAGCGGCGTGGTGAAGATCACCGGCGCGCACGACTTCAACGACTACCAGGTCGCCCTGCGCCACAACCTGCCGCTGATCACCATCTTCACCTTGGACGCGAAGATCAACGAGAACGGCCCGGCGCAATACCAGGGCCTGGACCGTTATGACTGCCGCAAGGCCGTGCTGAAAGACCTGGAAGCCCAAGGCTTCCTCGAAAAAGCCGTGCCGCACAAAAACATGGTGCCGGTGTGCGCGCGTACCGGCGCGGTGGTCGAGCCCATGCTGACCGACCAGTGGTTTGTGGCGCTCAGCAAGGTGAGCGATCAGGATCCGACCGGAAAATCCATTTCGCAAAAGGCGCGCGATGCGGTGGCCAGCGGCGACGTGAAGTTCGTGCCCGAGCAATGGGTCAACACCTACAACCAGTGGATGAACAACATCCAGGACTGGTGCATTTCGCGCCAGCTCTGGTGGGGCCACCAGATCCCGGCCTGGTATGACGAAGACGGCAAGGTCTATGTCGCTGAAAACGAAGCAGCAGCACAGGCCCAGGCGCCCGGTAAAAAACTCACGCGCGATGAAGATGTACTCGACACCTGGTACTCGTCGGCGCTGGTGCCCTTCTCGTCACTCGGCTGGCCCGAAAAGACGAAAGAGCTCGACCTCTTCTTGCCATCAAGCGTGCTGGTCACCGGTTACGACATCATCTTCTTCTGGGTCGCCCGGATGATCATGATGACGACGCACTTCACCGGCCAGGTGCCCTTCAAACACGTGTACATCCACGGCCTGGTGAAAGACGCGCAGGGCAAGAAGATGAGCAAGTCCGAAGGCAATGTGCTGGACCCGGTCGATTTGATCGACGGCATCGAACTGGCGCCCTTGCTGGAAAAACGCTCGCAAGGCCTGCGCAAGCCCGAGACCGCGCCGCAGGTTCGCAAGAACACCGAGAAAGAATTTCCGGCCGGCATCCCCGGCTACGGTGCCGACGCGCTACGCTTTACGTTCGCTTCGCTCGCGAGCCTGGGACGCAGCATCAACTTCGACAGCAAGCGCTGCGAGGGGTATCGCAATTTCTGCAACAAGCTCTGGAACGCAACGCGCTTCACGCTGATGAACTGCGAAGGCCAGGACTGCGGGCTGGAAGACCACACCAAAGAGCAATGCGCACCCGGCGGCGAGTTCCACAACTACCTGAGCTTCTCGCAGGCCGACCGCTGGATTTCATCGACTATGCAGCGCGTGGAAGCCGACGTGGCCAAGGGCTTTGCCGACTATCGTCTCGACAACGTCGCCGGAAGCATTTACCAATTCGTCTGGGACGAATTCTGCGACTGGTACCTCGAAATTGCCAAGGTACAGATACAGACCGGCACCGACGCGCAAAAGCGCGCCACACGCCGCACGCTGATCCGCACACTCGAAGCCATCCTGCGGCTGGCGCATCCGGTGATTCCGTTCATCACGGAAGAGCTGTGGCAAACCGTGGCGCCCGTCGCCGGCAAAACAGGCAAATTCATCGGCGTCGCGCCTTACCCGCAAAGCCAGCCCGAGAAAATTGACGTGGTAGCAGAAGCGCATGTCATCAAACTCAAGACGCTCGTGGATGCCTGCCGCAATCTGCGCGGTGAGATGAAGGTGTCTCCGGCTACCCGCATGCCGCTTTATGTGCTGGGTGACAC
>NZ_JBFUGX010000324.1:0-4817 GCF_056402675.1 Polaromonas sp. P3_C2
CGTGATGGAAACCGGCTGGTATGCCGTGGTGGCGGTGGTTTTGTCTTCCGCTGTGCCGCGCGCAGCCTACCTGCGCAGCAAGGCTGCGGTAGACCGCACCGCCGCCGGTGCGATGGGGCTGCTAGGTTTGCGCCTGGTAGCCACTGCGCACACTGCCTGACGGATGCTGACGGGCATTCTGGCCGGGCTCGCGGCGGGCGCGCTGTGGGGCCTGGTGTTTGTGGCGCCGCGCATGCTCGACATGGGCGTGGGCGGCTATTCGTCCATTGACCTGACGGCCGGGCGCTTTGCGGTGTACGGCGTGTTCGCCGTGCTGGTGATGCTGGCGGGATGGCGCACCCGCCGCCTGCCCACAGCGCGGCAGGCGTGGGCCGCTCTGGTCATGAGCATTCTCGGGTTCAGCGGCTACTACCTGCTGCTGGTGCTGGCTATACGCGACGCCGGCAYCGAAGTGCCTTCGCTGGTGATCGGCACCATTCCGATCTGGGTCATGTTGCTGGGCAAGCCGCAAGGCCTGCGTTGGGCTTCCCTGCTGCCCGGCCTGGCGCTCACCTTGGCAGGGCTGGCACTTATGATGGGTTCCACCCACGAGGCCGGCGAGGGAACGGCTACACATTTCTGGCGCGGCATGCTGTTTGTGTCGGCCTCGCTGGTGTGCTGGACGGCTTTTGCGATCCTGAATTCAGCCTGGCTCAAGCGGCACCCTGAAGTCAACGCCACCGACTGGGCCAACTGGCTGGGTGTGGCAACCGGCCTCGGGGCATTGCTGATGTGGCTGCTTGCGGGTTCGAACGCAAGCGTGCTGGCTGGCCGTGAAGACCGTGGTGTGTTCGTGCTGCTGTGTGTCCTGGCCGGTCTGGGTTCCACCTGGCTGGCGACAATTTTGTGGAACATGGCCAGCCAGCGGCTCAGCGCCAGCCTGTGCGGGCAGCTCATCGTGAGTGAAACCATTTTTGCACTGCTGTATTCGTTTGCCTGGGATGGCCACTGGCCCACACTGGTACAACTGTCTGCCTGCGTGTTGTTCACACTGGGAATCCTGGCTTCCATCAGGGCTCATCGATAGGGGAAATTGGCATCATGAAAATTGAAATTCCCGAAAAGAAAAAGCTGGTCCACGAGATGCATATCCCCATCCGCTGGGGTGACATGGACGCGATGGGCCACCTCAACAACGGCACTTACTTCCGTTATCTCGAAACCATCCGCATCGACTGGATGTACGGCATTGGCTGCAAGCCCGACCCTCAGGGGGAAGGCCCGGTCATCGTCAATGCCTTCTGCAATTTCTACAAGCAGCTGGAATACCCCGGCGACGTGCTGATGAAGATGTACGTGAGCGACCCTGGCCGCACCACCTTTGAAAGCTGGGCCACCATGGAGCGCGCGGATACGCCGGGCGTGATCTGCGCCGCGGGCGGCGCCACCACCATCTGGGTGGACTTTCCGGCACAAAAAGCCAAAGCCCTGCCCGAGTGGATGCGCAAGCTGGTTGAAGCGTAATTCTGAAAGAAAAATCCCGCTGGCCTAATCAGGTCATGCGCAAACAGCTATCAATAAGATAGCAATCCTGGCGACATATGGGTGCTGCAGCATCGCAGCAAAGCTTCAGCGAACTGTGCGAAAGCTGTCCGCGTGCTCTTTCAACCAGCGCTGGGCAATGGCGCGGGTTTGCTGGCCGGGTTCAGCAACAGTTTCCTGGTCGGGGTGGAAGTCCCGCCTGAAGTAGGTCAGCAGCGGGGCGGTACAGCGCCACACAACGCCATTTTTTCCCCAGAAAAATTTCATCGCACTCCACCAGGTGCCTGGTTTGAACAGCGTGCCGTCATGCCAGAGGTTCAGCACCGTTTGCCGGCCCGAGTCCCAGGAAAACAGCAGCAGCGCGTAGACATACCAGCGCACGCGCCATGCGTGGTTTCCGCCAAGCGCTTGGTACAGGTCGTAGGCTACCGCGCGATGCTCGGTCTCTTCGGCTGCGTGCCAGCGCCAGAGGGTCTGCATCTTCGGGTCTGCATGGTCCAGCGCGTCACCGTGGCGAAGCATGTAGTCGGCCAGCACCGCCGTAAGGTGTTCGTAGGCTGCCGTGACCGCAAGGAAGTGGTGGGGCGCCACACCGCGTTTTTTGGCAAAGTCAATGCGGGCCGTGGCCCAGTGTTGCCAGCGGTTGACCAGGCCCTGCCTCTCCAACTGTGCGTTGTACAGGCCGTGGATGTGGCGGTGGGTAGCCTCCTGGCCGATGAACTGTGCAGTGGCTTCATGCAGCAGCGCGTGCTCTGGCGTGCGAGGCAGCAATTTGGCGCAGTCGCGCACGGCCTCGATGAACGACTGCTCGCCGACCGGAAAACTCATCGACAAGGCGTTGTGGTACTGGCTCAGGAAGGCATCGCCGCCAAACCAGTGGCGGTCAAAGCCATCGCTCAGGTCGATCTCCAGCTTGCGCACGGTCAGGCCGTAAGCGCCGGCTGATGGGGTAGAAGATGTCGAGGCGGTGGATGTGGCGTCTGGTGCCATGGTTTTTAAGTCTTGTGAGAAGGCTGATTCATGAGCATAGCGGGTGCGCAGGGTCCTGGGCGTGATTCGCGCCTGAGCGGTTTCAGGCGGCCTTGGGCGGCTTGGGCACACGGCCCATCAGGTAGAACTCGGGGTTGGGCTGCATGTTGCTGAAGCTCGCCATGCGGTTGGAGAGCCCAAAAAAAGCCGTGATGGTCGCGATATCCCAGGCGTCTTCATCGTCAAAGCCGTGGCCGTGCAGCGCTTCAAAGTCGCTGTCTTCAATCTGGTCTGCTTGCAGGCATACCTTCATCGCAAAGTCGAGCATGGCGCGCTGGCGTGGTGTGATGTCAGCCTTGCGGTGGTTCACCGCCACCTGGTCGGCCACCAGCGGTTTCTTTTCATAGATGCGCAGGATGGCGCCGTGTGCCACCACGCAATACAGGCATTTGTTGGCGGCGCTCGTCGTGGTGACGATCATCTCGCGCTCGCCCTTGGTCAGGCTGCCGTTGGGGTTGGAGCCTTCTTCCTTGAGCATCAGCGCATCGTGATAGGCGAAGAAGGCACGCCATTCGGCAGGGCGGCGCGCCAGCGCCAGGAATACGTTGGGCACGAAGCCGGCTTTTTCCTGCACCTCCAGTACTTTGGCTTTGATGTCTTCCGGCAGGTCCTTCAGTTCGGGAGCAGGGTACCGGGGTGCTGTGCCGGCGGTTTTGGGGCTGGTCATGAGGGTTCCTTCAAAGGCTTTATAAGTGACTCGATAAGTGACTCGGACCCAAGCGTAACTGCAAGATTACCCGTCAGGTCGCGCTGGGGAATTGAAGCCAAAACAGATGCAATTGATAAAAACTATTAGGTAAATATCTTTAATTGCCTTTGATTATTTTGCAGTGAAACCTAGACTGTGCTTCACAGGCCATCACCTGGCAAGCCCGTCAAAGGAGACCCCATTAGCAGCCCCACCCACACGGCCTTGACCAAAGCGTCCCGGCTGTCCCGCAGTGCAATTCCATGYCGTCATTCGGCACCACTTAATCATCAAAGGTAACTCATCATGGCTGATCACAACACGCAAAGCGAAGGCGGCTGCCCATTCTCGGGTGGCGCCCGCAAACATGCCCTGGCTGGTGCCGCAACGAACGCCGATTGGTGGCCCAATCAGCTGAACCTCAAGATCCTTCACCAGAACTCATCGCTGTCCGATCCCATGGGCGAGGCGTTCAACTATGCCGAGGAATTCAAGACCCTGGACCTGCATGCCGTGGTGAAAGACCTCCATGAGCTCATGACGGATTCGCAGGACTGGTGGCCTGCGGACTACGGCCACTATGGCCCATTCTTCGTTCGCATGGCGTGGCACAGCGCAGGCACCTACCGGATCGCCGATGGACGCGGYGGCGCCGGCTCCGGCACACAGCGATTCGCACCACTCAACAGCTGGCCGGACAACGGAAACCTCGACAAGGCACGCCGCCTGTTGTGGCCGATCAAGCAGAAATACGGCCGAAAAATATCCTGGGCCGACCTGATGGTTCTGGCCGGCACCGTGGCCATGGACTCCATGGGATTCAAGACCTTCGGCTTTGCCGGCGGGCGCCCGGACGTCTGGGAGCCGGAAGAGATTTACTGGGGCCCTGAAGCCGAGTGGATGGGCGACAAGCGCTACACCGGCGACCGCGAACTCGAAAACCCGCTCGGTGCTGTGCAGATGGGGCTGATCTATGTGAACCCCGAGGGCCCGAACGGCAAACCGGACCCGCTGGGTTCGGCGCGGGACATCCGCGAGACCTTCGCCCGCATGGCGATGAACGACGAAGAAACTGTTGCGCTCACCGCCGGCGGGCACACCTTCGGCAAGGCCCACGGCGCTGCCGATCCGGGCCAGTACGTGGGTCCCGAGCCTGAGGGCGCCACCATTGAAGACCAGGGGTTTGGCTGGATCAACAAGTTTGGCGGCGGGCACGGCGTGCACACCGTCACCAGCGGTATCGAAGGTGCCTGGACCAAGAACCCCACCAAGTGGGACAACGGTTACTTTGAAAACCTGTTCGGCTACGAGTGGGAGCTCACGAAGAGCCCTGCCGGTGCCCACCAGTGGAAGCCCAAAGACCCCRCCGCGGCGACCACCGTGCCGGATGCCCATGACCCTGTGCTGCGCCATGCCCCGATGATGACGACCGCCGACATGGCCATGCGCATGGATCCGGCTTACGAAAAAATCTCGCGGCGCTTCATGGCGAACCCGCAGGAGTTTGCCGACGCCTTCGCCCGGGCCTGGTACAAGCTGACGCACCGTGACATGGGCCCGGCTGCGCGCTACCTGGGCC
>NZ_JBFUGX010000325.1:0-4788 GCF_056402675.1 Polaromonas sp. P3_C2
GTCGTGGCCTGCCCCCGGTGGTGTGTCTGGTGATTGAAAAAATGCGTGAGGGCCTTCCAGACCACGTGTTCGCGCTGCACCCCTTTCGAGTTGGCGTAGCGCATGGTCATGGCCGGGTAAGCCTCAGGCATGTCGGCAGCCCACTGCTCGATGGCACCGTCGAGCTGCTGCCGTTTGGCTTTCAGCCCGGCCCAGTCTTCGTACAGCACCATGTCCAGCGTGTAGGCCTGCGGCATGTCGACAACTTCAGAGTTCAGCGATGTAAAACGGATGCCGTTGTCTGCCCCACATTGCGCAAAGCGCCTGAGCCAGACCTGGTCGGCCAGAACCAGATGGCCGAGCGTGTGATGGATCGAGCCGAAGAAAGCGCCACGGGCCCGCTGGCGCTCCTCATCGGTCAGGGTTTCACAGGCGTCATACAGCCGTTCATTCATCCAGCGGTTGTACTGAGCCAGAAGCCGGTAGTTGTCGATAAACGAAGCGGTCATATTTGCTCCTGAATTGATAGCTGCTTGCGCTTGCCAGGATTGCGCCAGAGCCGGATTTCATCCAAAAAGACCCGACGGGAATTGCGGCCCACCACCTGCTTGATTGCCCCAAAGCCAGGGCACATCAGCAGGCGCGTTTTCCACCCTTAGATTTTCACCTGAAAGAGGTACTGGTGAATGGCTCCGGCCAGGAAGATCAAACGCAGCCTGTCAAGTGCTTTGGCTCAATAACCAATGGTGACGTGTCTGCGTTTGCTGCGACTCAGGCCGGCACCAACCGGCCTGTCTGCATTGCGTCAAGCTTTTCCGAAGCCGCCGCCGCCCGGCGTATGGATTTCAAAAATATCACCAGGCTGCATCTCGGCCTGGCCGATATGGCCCAGTGTTTCGATCTGGCCTTGCGCCCGGACCACAACGTTTTGCCCGACCTGCCCGGCTTGACCTCCGGCCATGCCGAAGGCGCCGTGTTTGCGCCCGTTCGACAGGATGCTGGCCGTCATGGCCTCCAGGAAGCGGACACGGCGCACACCGCCATTGCCGCCGTGCCAGCGGCCTGCACCGCCGGAGCCCTGGCGAATCTCGTAGCTTTCCAGCCGCACCGGGAAGCGGAATTCCAGTACCTCCGGGTCGGTCAGCCGCGAATTGGTCATATGTGCCTGAACTACAGAGGTGCCGTCAAAACCCGACACCAGCTTGCCCGCATCATCCAGCTTTCCGCCGGCACCCGAACCACCCGAAATGGTTTCGTAGTACTGGTGGCGGGCATTGCCGAACGTGAAGTTGTTCATCGTGCACTGGCCGGCTGCCATCACACCCAGCGCGCCGTAAAGCGCATTGGTGATGCAGGTGGACGTTTCCACATTACCTGCCACCACCGAAGCCGGCGGGTTCGGGTTGAGCATGGAGCCCGGCGGGATGATGACCTTGAGCGGCTTCAGGCAGCCCGCGTTCAACGGGATATCGTCGTCAACCAGTGTGCGGAACACATACAACACTGCGGCCATGCACACCGCCGTTGGCGCGTTGAAGTTATTGGTCTGCTGCGGCGATGTGCCGGCGAAGTCGATCTCGGCGCTGCGTCCTTTGACGTCAACGCGGATGGACACCTTGATCTGGGCGCCGTTGTCCAGCGGCAAGGTGAACTCGCCATTTTTGAGGCGCGTGATCACGCGGCGCACCGACTCCTCGGCGTTGTCCTGCACATGGCGCATATAAGCCAGCACCACCTCCAGGCTGAAGGTGTCCACCATCTTGCGCAGCTCCTGCACGCCCTTTTCATTGGCGGCGATCTGCGCTTTCAGGTCGGCCATATTCTGCTGCGGGTTACGGCTGGGGTATTTGCCGCTTTTGAGCAGCGCAATCATTTCGGCCTCGCGCAGCACGCCGCGTTCCACCAGCTTGACATTGTTGATCTGCACACCTTCTTCTTCAATCAATGTCGAGAACGGCGGCATGGAGCCCGGCGTGGTGCCGCCGATGTCGGCATGGTGTCCGCGCGAACCGACATAAAACGTCGGCTGTGTGGCCGCACCAAGGTAGACCGGCGTAATGACGGTGATGTCGGGCAGGTGCGTGCCGCCATGGTAGGGGTCGTTCAGCACATACACATCACCAGGCTGCATCTTGCCGGCGTTCTCGCGAATCACCGTCTTGATGCTTTCGCCCATGGAACCCAGATGCACCGGCATATGCGGCGCATTGGCGATCAGGTTGCCTTCGGTGTCAAACAGTGCACAGCTGAAGTCCAGGCGCTCCTTGATGTTGACCGAGTAAGCGGTGTTCTGCAGCTGCAGGCCCATCTGCTCGGCAATGTTCATGAAGAGGTTGTTGAAGACCTCCAGCAGCACCGGGTCTACCGTCGTGCCCGCCGCAAATTTCACGGCTCGTTCAGCCCGGCGGTCCAGCACCAGATGGTCCAGCGCCGTCAGCGCGGCTTCCCAACCCGGTTCCACGACCGTGGTGGCGTTCTTCTCGGCAATGATGGCCGGCCCCGAGATGATGTCGCCCGGCCGCAGATCTTCACGCACCRCCAGCGCGGCGTCATGCCACTGGCCGCCGGAGTACATGCGCACGGTTTCGCGGCGAGGTACTTCACGCGGCTCATGCGTGGTGTGGCGCGGCTCGGCAGGCGCGTCGCCTGCCACCACGGACTCTACCGACACGGCCTCAACCACCAGGCCCTTGCCCTGCATCAGGAAGGCAAAGCGCTGGCGGTAAGCGGCTTCGAACCCGGACTCGATCTCGTCCAGCGTACCGAAGGGCACGATGAGCGCGGAGTCACTGCCTTCATAACGCACATGCACGCGGTGATGCGTGGTGATGCTGCCGGTGCTGACCTGCTGGCGCTGCAGCTCGGCCTCTGCCGTTGCAGCGAGCGAGTTGAGCTTGTCGGCAATTTCCGGAAGCACGGCGGCCGAGAGCTTGAGCTCCACCGCCTGCTCACGAATCACATTCTGGTCGGCCAGGCCCATGCCATAGGCGCTCAGCACACCCGCCAGCGGATGCACAAACACCTTGGTCATGCCCAGCGCATCGGCCACCAGGCAGGCGTGCTGCCCGCCCGCACCGCCAAAGCATTGCAGCGTGTAGCGTGTCACGTCATAGCCGCGCGCCACCGAAATTTTCTTGATGGCGTTGGCCATCTGCTGGACCGCGATGTTGATGAAGCCCTCGGCCACCACCTCGGCACTGCGGCCGGTCTGTCCCGCCAGTTCGTTGAACTGGGCCTCTACCGCCTCGTAACTCAAGGGCTCATCGGCATTGGGACCAAATACTTTCGGAAAGTAGCGCGGCTGCACCTTGCCGACCATCACGTTGGCATCGGTCACCGCCAGGCGGCCACCGCGCCGGTAACTGGCGGGGCCTGGGTTCGCGCCTGCACTCTGTGGACCAACCCGGAAGCGCTCGCCGTCAAATTTGAGGATGGAGCCGCCGCCCGCCGCCACGGTGTGGATACTCATCATGGGTGCCCGCATGCGCACGCCGGCGACCTGGGTTTCGAATTCGCGCTCGAACTCCCCGGCGTAATGCGACACGTCCGTTGAGGTGCCGCCCATGTCAAAGCCTATGACCTTGGCATGGCCGGCGATTGCGGCCGTGCGGGCCATGCCCACAATGCCGCCCGCCGGGCCGCTCAGGATGGCGTCTTTGCCCTGAAATACATGCGCATCGGTCAATCCACCGGAAGACTGCATGAAAAAGAGCCGTACCCCCGGCATCTCACTGGCGACCTGTTCCACATAACGGCGCAGGATGGGGGAGAGGTAGGCGTCCACCACCGTGGTGTCGCCGCGGCTCACAAACTTCATCATCGGGCTGGTTTCATGCGAGGTGCTGATCTGGGTAAAACCCACCTCGGTCGCGATGCGCTTGGCGGCCTTTTCATGCTCCGTGAACCGGTATCCATGCATAAAAACAATCGCAAGGCTTCGCAGCCCTTTCTGGTACTGCGCAAGCAGCTCCTTTTTTAATAGCACTTCGTCGAGCGCCTGAAGCACCTCGCCTTGCGCGCCCACACGCTCCTGGGCCTCCACCACCGCGCTGTAAAGCAATTCGGGCAGCACGATGTGGCGGTCAAACAGACGGGGGCGGTTTTGGTAGGCAATGCGCAGCGCATCCCGAAAGCCGCGCGTGGTCACCAGCAATGTCGGTTCACCCTTGCGCTCCAGCAGTGCATTGGTGGCCACGGTCGTTCCCATCTTCACGCAGTCCACCACGTCGGCGCGTATCGGCTCGCCCGCTTTCAGACCCAACAGGTGGCGGATGCCGGCCACCGCTGCATCGCGGTACTGCTCCGGGTTTTCCGACAGCAGCTTGTGGGTCACGAGCGAACCGTCAGGCTTTTTGGCGACGATATCGGTGAAAGTGCCGCCGCGGTCTATCCAGAATTGCCAACGGTCGCCGCCCGGTTTTGAAGTGGTGTCTTGCATGGTTTTTGATTTCAGAGTTAACGTGTTCTTTGCTGATCTCTATGGATCTTTATTGATCTTGTGTGCCGTCAGGCCTGGCTCGACGCAACGCTGTGCGGCGATGTTGGCCGGGGCCTCTTGTCCGGAAAATTGGCGATCTGTGACCTGCCAATGTACCCAAGTACCGGCGCCAGGTGCTGGATGTCCGGCACGCCCCGCAGGGCCGTGGAAGCCGGGCACCAGGGATAGGGAAGACCGGCTACCCAATCCATGACCTCGTCTGTGTGCGAGGCCGGCAGGGTCTGCATGCTCGCGATGGTGATTGAAAGGCTTTCCGCCAGATATGAGGGCGGCGAAAAACACCAATCGTAGCGGCCGCACCCGACCCGCAC
>NZ_JBFUGX010000326.1:0-4787 GCF_056402675.1 Polaromonas sp. P3_C2
CTTGCACCCCATGCAAGTGCGCTACCAGGCTGCGCCACACACCGACAAGCCTTTTATTATAGCGTGCCGAAAATGCTTCTCAGTGCCCGGCGCTGAGGAGATCACGAATTTCAAACAACTCGCGCCGTACCAATTGCAGTCGTTGCTGAGCCGCGCTGCCGCTGGGCAAATCCGCGCCCTCCGGCTCGCTGTCTTCAAAGTCCGAGTGGTCACTGGAATCCTCAAAATCCTCCAGCAGGGACTCACCGCCTTCCAGCACTTCTACGCCGTCAAGCATGACTTCACCGTTACGGCGCTTGTCGCGTTCGGTCTGGACAATGTCCTGAAGCTTGGTGCGTGCGCCGCTGATGGTGAAGCCCTGGTCATAGAGCAAATCACGGATCCGGCGGATCATCAGCACCTCATGGTGCTGGTAGTAGCGGCGGTTGCCACGCCTCTTCATCGGGCGTAGCTGCGTGAACTCTTGCTCCCAATAACGGAGCACGTGAGGTTTGACACCGCACAAATCACTGACTTCACCGATGGTGAAATAGCGTTTCGCGGGAATGGGTGGGAGCGTTTTCTCCAATTAAATCAATGCGCTAAGGAGGAAACCTCCAAATCTACTCTAAGTCGAAACTTAGCGCAAAGAGTTGAGCCGGTTTTTTGGCATGTGTTGTTCCGTCACACAGGTGACATTTAATTACAACCACCTACCCGGATACGTAAATCAAGCGGACAAAGCCACCGGGTTTAGTACTTATTCGGCAACAGTTTCGCCCTGGATCTGGTCTTTGAGCTTGTGGCTGGCATGAAATGTCACCACCCTGCGGGCCTCAATGGGGATGGCTTCGCCGGTTCGCGGGTTGCGGCCAGGGCGTGGGGCTTTGGTGCGAATCTGGAAATTACCAAACCCGGAAATTTTCACATCATTTCCGTCCACCAGGCTGTCCGAGATCAGGTCAAAAAACGCGTCGATCATGTCTTTTGATTCGCGTTTGTTGAGCCCGATCTGTTCAAACAGCAACTCGGCCAGATGCGCCTTTGTCAGCGCCGGGGTTTCCAGGCTTTCTACAGAAAAATCCATGCAACGGTACTCCTGGCGACTTTTATTGTGAGCGCTATTCGTGAAAGGTCAGGCCCGCAAGCGGGCACCCAACTGACCTTGCAGATTGTCGAGCACCGACTGAACGGCCGCCTCAATCTCCTCATCTGTCAGTGTAGCGGCGTCGCTCGAAAGCACCAAGCGCACGGCCAGGCTTTTTTCGCCAAGCTGCATGCTCGCGCTTGCCTGCTGCGGCCGATAGACGTCAAACAGCGTCGCGCCCTTGAGCAGGCCCTGCGTGTTTGCACCGTGGATGGCCGACATCAGCGCAGCATGTGTGACGCTTTCGGCCACGATGACGGCGATGTCACGCTCCACCGGCTGGAGCTTACTGACCGGCTTGAACTCCGGCACAAGCCGCTGCAGCACGGCATCAAGCTCCAGCTCAAACAGGAGCGGCGCCTGGGCCAGGTCGTAGCCCTGGCGCCACTGCGGGTGCAACTCGCCCACAAAGCCAATCGGCTTGCCGCCCACGGACACGCTTGCGCAGCGGCCGGGATGCATGGCGGGGTGCACCGCCGG
The DNA here is from genome assembly GCF_056402675.1 of Polaromonas sp. P3_C2. Lineage (NCBI taxonomy): Bacteria > Pseudomonadati > Pseudomonadota > Betaproteobacteria > Burkholderiales > Comamonadaceae > Polaromonas > Polaromonas sp. P3_C2. The sequence goes on from NZ_JBFUGX010000326.1 coordinate 1,607, forward strand.
CGCAAAAACGGCCTGAAGCGGTGCAAGCAAAGTCTCCACGTCGCCCTTGACATCGAAGAAATCCACGGCCTTGTCAGGCTGGCTCCAGTTCATCGCCGCCCGAGGGCCGTAGGCCAGGCCAGCCACACGCATGGGCTGGTTGAAGCCTGCCACAGTGGTGTCGGTGTTCTGAACCTGGGTGTCGCGCAGAAAAACGCGGCCCAACTCAAACACGTTCACACGGGGCGCCTTGCGGTCCAGGTTGAACTTGAGCACCTGCAGGAGCGAACCCAGCAGTGAAGAGCGCATCACGCTCATCTGGCTGGCGATGGGATTGAGCAGCTTGATGGGGTTGGGATTACCGGCAAGCTCAAGCTCCCAGCGCTCTTCCACGAAGCTGAAGTTAATGGTTTCCTGGTAACCCAGTGATGCCAGGGCGCGACGCACGCCAAAGGGGCTGCGTTCGGCTTCAGCGCGCAACCTGGCGGTGATGGGGGCCAGCGGCGGTGTTTCGGGGAGCTGGTTGTAACCCACCATGCGCACCACTTCTTCAATCAGGTCTTCTTCGATCTGCAGATCAAAGCGGTAGCTGGGCGGTGTCACGGTCAGCGTGCCCTCGCCTTGCGTCACCGGCAGGCCCAGACGCTGGAGGGCGTCCAGRCATTGCGCCTGCGTGAGGGGCATGCCGATCACCTTGGCTGCACGCGCCACCCTCAAAGTGACTGGCACCGCTTTGGGCACGTTAACCTGCTGGTCGTCCATGGGGCCGCACACCGTTTCCGGTGTGCCGCAGATGTCGATGATCAGCTGGGTGATGCGCTCGATGTGCTCGACGGTCTGCCCGGGATCAACGCCTCGCTCAAAACGGTGGCCTGCGTCAGTCGAAAAGTTATAACGGCGCGAACGGCCAGCGATGGCCTTGGGCCACCAGAAGGCAGCTTCGACGTAGACATGTTTCGTGTCGTCCGAGACGGCGGTCGCATCGCCGCCCATGATGCCGGCCAGCGACTCCACCTGTGCATTGTCGGCAATCACGCCAACTTTTTCGTCAACCGTCACGGTATTGCCGTTGAGCAGCTTGAGCGTCTCGCCGGGCTTGCCCCAGCGGACATCGAGCCCGCCATGGATTTTTTCGAGGTCAAAGATGTGCGAGGGACGGCCCAGCTCGAACATCACGTAGTTGGAGATGTCCACCAGCGCCGTCACGCTGCGCTGGCCGCAGCGCGCCAGGCGATCGACCATCCATTGGGGTGTGGTGGCTTTCGTATTGACGTTGCGCACCACGCGGCCGGAAAAGCGGCCGCACAAATCGGGCGCGCTGATCTTCACCGGCAGTTTCGCGGTGTCGGCGGCAGCCACGGCGGGAATGACCGGTGTCTTCAGCGGTGCACCCGTGAGCGCAGCGACTTCGCGCGCAACACCGTAGACGCTCAGACAATGCGCCAGGTTGGGCGTGAGCTTGAGGGTGAACAGGGTGTCGTCGAGCTTCAAATGCTCACGGATGTCCTGGCCCAGCGGCGCATCGGCCACCAGTTCGAGCAGGCCGCCGTTGTCTTCAGAGAGCTTGAGTTCGCGCGCCGAACACAGCATGCCCTGGCTTTCCACGCCGCGCAGTTTGCCGACCTTGATCAGGAAGGGCTTGCCGTCTTCACCGGGAGGCAACTCGGCGCCGACCAGGGCACATGGCACCTTGATGCCGACGCGGGCGTTGGGTGCACCGCAAACGATGTTGAGCAGGCTGCCCTGCCCCACGTCGACCTGGCAGACGCGCAGGCGGTCGGCATCCGGGTGTTGGACGGCTTCCTTGATTTCGCCAACAACAATCCTGGTGAACGGAGGCGCCACCGGCTTGAGTTCTTCGACCTCCAGGCCGGCCATGGTGAGTGTGTCGGCGAGCTGCTGGGTCGTCAAAGGCGGGTTGCAGAATTCGCGCAACCAGGATTCTGGGAATTGCATGGTCTAACCTTGTTTTTCTTGTTCTTGTAATTTCAGGACTGAAACTGGGAGAGGAAGCGGATGTCGCCGTCGAAGAACAGGCGCAGGTCATTCACGCCGTAGCGCAGCATGGTCAGGCGGTCAGGGCCCATGCCGAAGGCAAAGCCGATGTATTTCTCGGGGTCCAGCCCCATGTTGCGCACCACGTTCGGGTGCACCTGGCCGGAACCGGCGACTTCGAGCCAGCGGCCGGCCAGCGGGCCAGCCTGGAACTGGATGTCGATCTCGGCACTGGGCTCGGTGAAAGGGAAAAAGCTGGGCCTGAAACGCAGCACCAGATCGTCGCTTTCAAAGAAGGTGCGGCAGAAATCGGTGAAGACGAATTTGAGATCCTTGAAGCTCACGTTCTCGCCTATCCACAGGCCCTCGCACTGGTGGAACATGGGCGAGTGGGTGGCATCACTGTCGACACGGTAGGTGCGGCCCGGTGCGATGACGCGAATTTCGGGCATGCGGCCGCCGGCATCGATCAGCGCGCGATGCTTCTTGACATGCTGGACCGCATAGCGGATCTGCATGGGACTGGTGTGGGTGCGCAGCAGGTTGGGCGCGGCCTCGGTGCCGCCCTCGACATAAAAGGTGTCGTGCATCGAACGCGCTGGATGGTCTTCGGGCGTATTGAGCGCGGTGAAATTAAACCAGTCGGTCTCGATCTCGGGGCCTTGGGCCACGTCGAAACCCATGGAGCCAAAAATGCCTTCAATGCGTTCCAGCGTCAGCGAAACGGGATGCAAGCCGCCTTGCGCGCGCTGGCGGCCGGGCAGGCTCACGTCGAACGCTTCGGCTTTCAGTTGTTTTTGCAGCTCGGCATCGGCCAGTGCCTGACGGCGATCGTTCAATGCAGCTTCGATGGCCTGTTTGGCCAGGTTGATGGCGGCACCACGGGATTTTTTTTCTTCCACGCTGAGTGCGGCCATGCCTTTCATCAATTCCGTGACGCGGCCGGTTTTGCCCAGGAACTGCGCCTTGGCGTTTTCCAGGTCGGCGGGCGTGTTGGCCTGCGCAAAACTGGCATGGGCGGTGCTGACCAGTTCCTGGAGGGCATCGGGTTGAGTCATACGTTCTCTTGTTCGAAATACAAAACAGCGAAGGCGCTTTCAGCAGCACTCGTGTTCCGGGAGTACTGCAGAAAGAGCCATGAAAAAGGGCCAGAGCCTTTTCAAGCTCCAGCCCTTTCTTTTCTTGCGCAAGCAGCTATTGATTTAAT
>NZ_JBFUGX010000327.1:0-4729 GCF_056402675.1 Polaromonas sp. P3_C2
ATCCTGGAAGGTGCGATCGACTCGGCCCACAGCTCCAGCCTGCATTCTTCAGACATGGTGCCGGCGCGCGTGGAAGGCGCCGAGGCCACGGATACCAACTGGCTGCGGCCCTCTACCGACAAGGCGCCGCGCATGCAGGTGGAGCGCGGCGGCTACGGTTTTCGTTATGCGGCCATACGCCGACCCATCAAGAACGCGGCGGCCAACGACTACATTCGATCGACGGTGTTTGTGGCGCCAGCCACAGCGCTGATCCCGCCCAACAACCTGTACAACGTCGCCAACATCAACGTGCCGATGGACGATACCAACACCGCGTTCTATTTCATCGCCTGGGGCCATCCGTCGCAGACGCCTGACACCGGCGCCTGGCGCAAATTCCTGGGCCAGCAACTGGGCGCCGACCTGGACGAAAAATACCAGCCGCTGCGCAACCGTGCCAACCACTTCTGGCAGGATCGCGAAGCCATGAAGGCCGGCAATTTCACCGGCATCACAGGTTTCCCCAACCAGGACATCGCCATGTGGGTGACCATGGGCCCCATTGCCGACAGAACACACGAACGCCTGGGCGCCAGCGACATGGCGGTGGTGGAGTTCCGCAAGCAGATGCTGGAGGCGGTGAGCGCGTTCCAGGCGGGGCAAGCCGCCATCGGCACAGGCGAGCTCCGTATTCCGCCCAGCGTGGTCGCTTTTCAGGCTATTGTTCCGAAAACGACGGACTGGCGTGCCTACCAGGCGTCCTATGTGTGGGATTCCCGCGAGCCAGCGCTGGAGCCGTCCTATTCCACATAGGACGCCACACAGGGCATTTTTTCTGCTTCTGTGCTTCTTTTCCGCCATGACACTTTAAAAAATCATCAGGAGACATTTCATGAAACAGCGCCGCCATCTTCTTCATCTGCTAGGGGCCAGCGCCATGCTGGCAGCCGGCACCTTGCTGCCGATGTTTGCAGCCGCCCAGGGCGCCTACCCCAACCGCCCGATCAAGTTCGTGGTGCCCTACGCGGCCGGCGGCCTGCCTGATACCGTGGCCCGCATTTTTGCGCAGCGGCTGGGCGACAAGCTTGGCCAGTCGGTGGTGGTCGACAACCGGCCGGGCGCCAACGGTGTGGTGGCCGCGCAGGCGCTGGCCACCGCCCCCAAGGATGGCTACACCTTCCTGGTGACGGACGGCTCGATGTTCTCCATCAACCCAGCCATCTACAAAAGCCTGGGTTACGACTTCAAACGTGACTTCATGCCCGTGTCGCTCGCGGCTCGCGCGCCGCTGTACCTGGCGGTTCACCCCAAAGTACAGGTCAATACATTTCAGGAGTTCATCGCGCTCGCCAAGGCCAAACCGGGAACCCTGAACTACGGCTCTTCAGGTATCGGAAGCACACACCACCTGACCATGGAGGCGCTGAAGGCATCGCTCGGCCTGCAAATCACCCATGTGCCGTTCAAGGGCACGGGCCAGTCGGTTCCGGCGCTGATCGGTGGGCAGGTCGACGTGCTGTTTTCGGCGCTGCCGTCCCTGGCCGGTTTTGTGAAAGGCGGGCAGGTCAAGCTGCTGGCCAACAATGCGGCCCAGCGCTCCAGCCAGGAGCCCAATGTGCCGGCGATTGCGGAAACCATTCCTGGGTTTGACTTCGCGCCCATCGTGGGCGTGCTGGCTGCCACGGGTACGCCGGCGAGCGCGATAGAGCGCATCAGCGCCGAGATGGCCCAGATCGCCAGGATGCCGGAAGTCATCACCACGCTGAACAACGCCGGCATCGAGCCCATCGGCAGCAGCCCTGCCGATTACAACAAGGCCATCCTCGGTGAGAACGAACGCCTCGCCAAAGCCATCGTGGCGTCCGGTATCAAGCCGGAATAACCATCTCAGGAACACACTGCGACATGTCAAAACTGAAACTGACCTTCGGCTGCTGGAACTATGACCGCACCCGCGCCCTGATGGACGGGAGCGTGCAGCCCGATGGCATCGACCTGAACTATCTCAACATGCCGGTGGAAGAAACTTTCTTTCGCATGCTCAGGCATAAGGAGTTTGATGCCGCAGAAATGTCGCTCTCGTCGTACACCGTGTCCCTGTTCAATKAGTCGCGGCCGTTTGTGGCGATTCCGGTTTTCCCCTCGCGCTTTTTCCGCCACTCCTGCATCTATGTGAATGCCAACTCCGGCAGTCGCGAGGCGAAGGATTTGATAGGCAAKCGCGTGGGCAACCCCGAATACCAGATGACGGCGCCGGTGTGGATACGCGGCATCCTGTCCGACCACTACGGCGTCCCTGTCGACAGCGTCACCTACTTCACCGGCGGCGAGGAAGAACCCGGCCGCTCCGAAAAGATCAAGCTCGACCTGCCGCCCAACATCAAGGTCGAGCGCATTGGTCCCGGGCAGACACTGGCGCAGATGCTGCTCGACGGCGAGATCGACGCGCTCTACACCGCGCGTATGCCGTCAAGCTTTCTCAAGGGTGGCGGCAAGGTCAAACGCCTCTTTGAAGACTACGAGCAGGTCGAGCGCAATTACTTCAAGGAAACGAAAATTTTCCCCATCATGCATACGGTGGCGATTCGCCGCGACGTGTATGAAGCCAACCGCTGGGTGGCGCGCTCGCTGATGAAGGCGCTGGAGGAGTCCCAGCGGCGCACTTACGAAGACCTGTACGAAACAGCGGCGCTCAAAGTCATGCTGCCCTGGCTGACTTCGCACGTCGAACAGGTCAAGCGTGAGATGGGCGAAGATTTCTGGCCTTACGGGTTTGAGAAGAACGAAGCCACGCTGCAGACCTTTTTACGTTACTCGTTTGAGCAGGGCCTTTCAAAGCGGTTGCTCACGCCGCAGGAGCTCTTTGCCCCCGAGTCACTGGAAGCTTTCAAGATCTGACGTCGTGATGAACGCTCCTTTTTTGATAGCTGGTTGCGCCCGTCTTATAAGGGCTGAATGCCGATTTGATGCTTGATCTGGATGTCTGATACCTTTTTCGGTTACCTGCTGGCCAGCGTTGCGCTGCTGCTTTTCACGGTCTCCATTCTGGTCACCAAGGTGGCGTCCAGCCGCCTGGAGCTTGGCCTGGGTTTTCTCATCGCAGCTTCCTCCAACGTGGTGTTTTCCGCGTTGGCCACGCTGGTGCAGATGGGCCTGCGCACGGATGGCTTGCATTGGAATGCGCAGGCGTTCTGGCTTTTTGCCGCTGCCGGCGCGTTTGCCACCTACCTGGGGCGCTGGTTTTTTTACGAGTCCGTGGTGCGTTTCGGACCGGCCAAAGCCAGCGTTTTCCAGATCAGCAGCCCGCTGTTCACCGCACTGATGGCCTGGCTGCTGCTGGGAGAGCGTCTGAGCATGCTGGTGGCGCTGGGCATGGTCATGACGATAGGCGGCCTGATGCTGGTCAGCTACAAGCCCGGTTTTTTTTCGCGCCGCGGTTCCACGCCAGCACTGGCGCCCGACAGAGGCCCCGCACCTGCGCCTGTGCAATCCACCGCGCTTCAGCGGGCGCTGCAATCGGCCTTTTTGCTGGGCATGGGCAGCTCGCTGGCGTATGCGATCGGCAATGTGCTCCGGGGGTCAGCTGTGCGCAGCTGGAACGAGCCCGTTGTGGGCGCATTGATAGGCGCCGCCAGCGGCCTGGCCCTGCTTCTGGTTTTCAGCGCTGGCAAGCGCGCGATGGCTACCCGCCTGCGCTCAGCCAGCCGCAGCGGTATGGCGCTGTACGCCCTGATCGGTGTGACCACCATTTCAGCGCAAATGTGCGTGATCGGCGCCATGCGCTACATACCGCTGTCCGTTGCCACGCTGGTGACGTTGTGTACGCCGGTCCTGGTTTTTCCGCTCAGCCATCTGCTGTTCAAGGACCAGGACGCCATCAAGGCCACCACGCTGGCAGGCAGTGGCTTGACCTTGCTCGGCATCGTGATCATCGTGATGCGTTGACGCACCGACCCTGACCCGGAAACTCAATACCGCGGTGCCAAAAAGGCACCCAGCCGGCACAGCCCCGATGATTGGGGTACGCGGTTACGAAGGAACTCAAGGCACAGATATCCTGGAAGGCTCCGAGGCAGTTATGCCGGTCCCTGAGGCAGGCCCCATGTGCGCCGGCGATCAGCGGGCTTCAAGGCCTTCAAAGCACGTGCTCAGCACCAGGGCGACGATTTCATCGTCGGTGTGCAGTTCCCCCATTTTCAAAAACTCCAGCACGGGATCGCAGGCGCGGGCGTACAGGGTATACAGCACCGCAATGGGCGGGAGCTTGGGGTTGATGGCGCCTTGTGCCTGTGCCGCCTCAATCCAGGCGCCCAGCCGGTCACTCACGTCCATGAGCCCGTCCATGTAGTCCTTGTTGGCCATCAGCGCGGTGCGCAGGCTGGAGTTCTGGCTGGGCAGCGAGGGCATTTCACCCGCCAGCTTCAGGCCCATGGTCCACGCCACCACTTTGCGCAGCTTGTCCACGGCGGACAGCTCGGTGGGCAATGTGTCCAGAAAGGCCTGCGCCCGGCGCATGACCGACACCATGGCCGCCGCCGCCAGGTCTTCTTTGCTGGGAAAGTGCTTGTAAAGGCTGGCTTTGGCAATGCCCACCGCGGCAGCCACTTCGTCCACTGTCATGGCTTCAAAGCCTTTTTCCGCCAGCAGACGGTTCACCGACTGGATGATGGCGTCTTCACGCGCCAGCAGCATTTGCGCCTTGAAGGAAACCTTGGGAGGGAGGGTGCTAAGGGTCATATGGCCTGAT
>NZ_JBFUGX010000328.1:0-4718 GCF_056402675.1 Polaromonas sp. P3_C2
GCCCCTGGTCTATGCGTATGCCGCCCGGGTAGGGCGCTGYGGGCATCAGGTTCATCAAGGCGGTGGCGTCATGTTCAACCCAGTTTGATTCATCGCTGCCGAGATAGCCGGTAAACGCCTTGCGGCCCCATGGGCACTGGCTGGGCGCGCAGATAGGTGCAAACGCCGAGACCGATGTGAAAAGATCCGGATGCCTGAGCGCGAGCGTTAACGCGCCGTGACCGCCCATCGAATGACCGAAGATGCCGATGCGGCCTGTGTCCAGCGGTAACGTGTTCGTCAGCAAAGGCAGCAGCTCCCCCGTGATGTAGCTTTCCATGCGGTAGTGCTGTGACCACGGCGCCTGTGTCGCGTCAAGGTAAAAGCCCGCGCCGCGGCCGAAATCCCAGCTGTCGGTCTCACCCGGAGTCTTTGCGCCGCGCGGGCTGGTGTCAGGCGCTATCAGCGCCAGGCCCAGCTCGGTGGCTACGCGCTGCGCACCGGCTTTGATCATGAAAGTTTCTTCGTTACAGGTCAGGCCCGCCAGGTAGATCAGCGCCGGCACCATCTCCCCAGCCATGGCTTGCGGCGGCAGGAACACCGAGAACTTCATCGGCAGGCCAATCTCGCGCGAGTCATGCTGGTAAAAGCGCTGCACACCGCCGAAGCAGCCGTGTTCGCTGAGCAATTCCAGTTGTGTCGTCATGGATGTCTTTCTGTTCAAGGAGGGGCCGCGGGACTGGCTTTGCCAGACCGCAGGCGCAGCGGCCCCCTCGCGGGGCAGGGAGCTACACGAAGTGAGCGACCGTGGGGGCTAATAGACGACAACACCACGAATGGATTCGCCGCTTTTCATTAAATCGAAACCCTTGTTGATGTCTTCCAGCGGCATGGTGTGCGTGATCAGGTCGTCGATATTGATCTTGCCTTCCATGTACCAGTCAACAATCTTGGGCACATCCGTGCGGCCGCGCGCGCCGCCGAAGGCTGAGCCTTCCCACTTGCGGCCGGTGACGAGCTGGAAGGGCCGGGTGCTGATCTCGGCGCCGGCTTCGGCCACGCCGATGATGATGCTGCGGCCCCAGCCCTTGTGCGTGCATTCCAGCGCCTGGCGCATCACCTTGGTGTTGCCTATGCATTCAAAGCTGTAGTCGGCGCCGCCATCGGTCAGTTGCACGATGGCGTCCACCACGTTCTCGGTCTCTTTCGGGTTGATGAAATGCGTCATGCCGAACTTGCGGGCCATCTCCTGCCGCGCGGGGTTGATGTCGACGCCGATGATCTTGTCGGCACCCACCATCTTCGCGCCCTGGATCACATTGAGGCCAATGCCGCCCAGGCCGAACACCACCACGTTGGCGCCGGCTTCCACCTTGGCGGTAAAGAGCACTGCGCCTATGCCGGTGGTCACGCCGCAGCCGATGTAGCAGACCTTGTCAAAGGGCGCGTCTTCGCGGATCTTGGCCAGCGAAATTTCAGGGGCGACGGTGTAGTTGCTGAAGGTGCTGGTGCCCATGTAGTGAAAGATGGGTTTGCCGTCCAGGCTGAAGCGGCTGGTCGCATCGGGCATCAGACCCTTGCCCTGCGTGCCGCGAATCAGCTGGCACAGGTTGGTTTTGCGAGAGAGACAAAACTTGCATTGCCGGCACTCGGGCGTGTAGAGCGGGATGACATGGTCGCCTTTTTTGAGCGTTGTCACGCCGGGGCCGACGTCAACCACGATGCCCGCGCCTTCATGGCCGAGGATGGCCGGGAAGTTGCCTTCCGGGTCGGCGCCCGAGAGCGTGTAGTAGTCGGTGTGGCAAATGCCGGTGGCCTTGATCTCGACGAGCACCTCGCCGAACTTCGGGCCTTGCAGGTCCACGGTTTCAATCGTCAGGGGCTGGCCTGACTTCCAGGCGACGGCAGCTTTGGTTTTCATGGTGTGTAGGGCTTGCGCTTGAAGTGAGTGGGGATGAGGTTCCGTGCGTAGGTCACTATAAGCCAGTCACCATCGGCAAATCTCGACTGAAGCCCTATCTTCACGGGCCCCGATGTTTCATTTTGAGAAAACCTGGGCCTTGCCTCCGGCGCTGTGTAACCGGCCCTATGGCTGGAATATGCTGTCGCGTTGCGGGGCACAGCCTTTACAGCTTGGGTTAAAAGTAAAAAAGCTGCCTGGCCCATTAAATATAGGCGCAAGCAGCTATTAATTTCATAGCATTGAGGTTAAACGGGTGAGACCCGCAACGGCTTGCTCAGCGGCCGGCTTCTTTCAGATACTGTGTCCGGGCGGCGATGGCAGTGTCGGTGAAGTCGGTGAACACGCCGTCAACGCCTGCGCGGTAAAACGCCAGGTATTCGGCCTTGGCATCGCCCTGGTAGTCGCTGGCCAGGCGGCGCGACTCGTTACGGAAGGTGAAGGGATGAACGAACAGGCCTGCTTTGTGCGCATCGGCGACGAAGCTGGTGGCTGGCTGCGAGGTCGAGTCGGCGTCGTTGAGCTTGCCGTCGCGGTTGATGTCGACCTGCTTGCCGTCGGCGCCGAAGGTGCCTTTGGTGCTGATGATGTAGCGCTTCCAGGGGCCGATGCCGTCTGCGTAGGTCTTGATCTCGGCCAGGCCTGCGGGCGTGGTCATGGCATCAAAGAGGCGTTTGTCGCCGGCCTTGGTCCAGTCGTAAGGGCGGTCGCTCGGCACGGCAAAGGTGACACGGCCGGTTTTCGGGTCAATGCCGTCGCCGTCGACGAGCTGGATCAGTTTCGTATTGAGGCCCTTGCTCTTCATGTACTTCAGGCTGCCGGGTTCAAACGACTGCACGTAGATGGGCGCGGTCTTGCTGTTCCATCCGGCAGCATTGATGATGGCGATCAGCTTGTCTTCCATCGGCAGGCCGAGTTCCCGGAAGTAGGTCGGGTTCTTGGTTTCCGGGTAGATCGCAATCGTGCGGCCTGTCTTGATGGATTGGGCCTTGGCCAGGTCCACCACCTCCTGAAGGGTGGGGATTTTGTACTGGCCGTTGAACTGCTGTGGGCGCTCGGCGTCGGTCGAGATCGCGCCCAAGGTGCGAATCTCGGCCAGTGTGAAGTCGTTGCTGAACCAGCCGGTCTGCGTTTCGCCGTCGACCTGGATGGTCTTCTTGCGTGAAGCGAACTCCGGGTGTTTGGCCACGTCGGTGCTGATCGCCAGGTTGGGGTCGTGACGGGTGACGAGCACGCCGTCCTTGGTCACGACCAGGTCCATCTCGATCACGTCGGCGCCGAGTTCGATCGCCCGCACATAGGCTTCCATCGTTTCTTCCGGCACATAACCCGAAGCGCCGCGGTGGGCGATGACCAGTGGCGCCTTGCCGTCAAGGGTGGGCAGCCCTGCTTGAGATGTCGTGCCTGAAGACGAGCAAGCGGTCAGCAGTACGCTGCTGCAAATAAGGGCGAGCAGGCTGCCTTGTCTCACGGCCTGGCGGGTCGATACGGTCATGGGTGTTTCCCGAAGTTAAAGGGCTGATCGTATGTGTCTGATCACGACAGGCGTGTGACAGTGTGTAGCGCCCGGCCATAAAAAATGCCGGAGCAGGTCCGGCATTTTCTGGGGGCACGATCAGGCGCTGAAGAAGCTCTTGAGCTTGTCGGCCCAGCCTTCTTCGCTGGGTGAATGCTTGGCACCGCCTTTTTTCAGCGACTCGTCCAGCTCCTTGAGCAGCTTGCGCTGGTGCTCGGTCAGCTTGACCGGTGTTTCTACTGTGATGTGGCAATACAGGTCACCGGGATAACTGGAGCGCACGCCCTTGATGCCCTTGCCGCGCAGACGGAACTGCTTGCTCGCCTGGGTGCCTTCGGGAATGTCGATGGCCGCTTTGCCGGCGAGTGTCGGCACTTCAATTTCCCCGCCCAGTGCGGCGGTGGTGAAACTGATGGGCACGGCGCAGTGCAGGTCGTCGCCGTCGCGCTCGAAGATGTCGTGCTTCTTCAGGCGGATCTCAATATAGAGGTCGCCAGGCGGGCCGCCATTGGTGCCCGGCTCACCGTTGCCGGTCGAGCGGATACGCATGCCGTCGTCGATGCCCGCGGGGATCTTGACTTCGAGTGTCTTGTTGTTCTTGGTCTTGCCCACGCCGTGGCAGGTCACGCAAGGCTCGGGAATCAGCTTTCCCGTGCCTTTGCACTGCGGGCAGGTTTGCTGCACGCTGAAGAAACCCTGGCGCATCTGCACCACGCCGTGGCCATGGCAGGTGGTGCAGGTCACCACTTTGGTGCCGGGCTTGGCGCCGCTGCCGTGGCAGGTATTGCAGTCGTCCCAGCTGGGAATGCGAATCTGTGCGTCCTTGCCGTTAGCGGCTTCTTCGAGCGTGATTTCCATGGCGTAGCTCAAGTCGCCGCCACGGTAAACCTGCCGGCCGCCGCCACGTTGTRCCCCGCCGCGCTGGCCGCCGAACACGTCGCCGAAGATGTCGCCGAAAGCTTCGGCAAAACCGCCAAAACCTTCCGCACCCGGGCCGCCGCGCATGTTGGGGTCTACGCCGGCATGGCCGTACTGGTCGTAGGCCGCGCGCTTTTGATCGTCGGAAAGCATCTCGTAGGCCTCTTTGGCCTCCTTGAATTTTTCTTCGGCAACCTTGGACGCATCCCCCTGGTTGCGGTCGGGGTGGTGCTTCATCGCAAGCTTGCGATATGCCTTCTTGATGTCTTCATCGCTGGCGTTTTTTGCAACGCCCAGCGTGTCGTAATAGTCTTTTTTGGTGGCCATGGCAGGTCAGTCAGGAAT
>NZ_JBFUGX010000329.1:0-4718 GCF_056402675.1 Polaromonas sp. P3_C2
CTTCTGGCCAGGCCATCCCGCTACTGCGCATTGGGGTTATGCGGATCCGTCCGAAGGTGACGGCACGGAGGCACAAAAACTGGAAGCATTCCGCCAGACCCTGCATGCCATTCGCCGCCGGCTGGATCTGCTGGTCAACCTTCCGCCAGCCCATATTGGCAAGCTGATGCTGCAAACCAGCGCGCGTGATCTGGCCCGCTCATGAGCCAGGCGATAAACATCACTCCCGCAGAAGCCCCCAAGCCTTTAGCACAGCAACTCCTCGCGGAATTCGTCGGCACCGCTGCCCTGCTCTGCGCCGTCATCGGCTCGGGCATCATGGCCGAGCGCTTGAGCGGCGGCAACATGGGTGTGGCCCTGCTGGCCAACACACTGGCCACCGTGTGGGCGCTGTATGTGCTGATCGAGCTGCTCGGGCCGGTCAGTGGCGCGCACTTCAATCCGTTGGTCACCCTTGTTATGTGGTCAAAAGGCCCTGTAACCCACAAGGGACGAGCGCAAGCAGCTATTCTTTTCATAGCACTCCAGTTGCTGGGTGCTGTAGCCGGCGCCTGGCTGGCGCACGCCATGTTTGACATGAGCGTGCTGCAGTTCAGTACCAAACTGCGCAGCGGCTGGGGCCAGTGGCTGGCCGAAGCGGTGGCCACGGGCGGATTGATTTTTGTCGTGCTGCGCGCCCCTGCGGCCAAGGCGCCAGCGCTGGTCGCCTGCTACATCGGCGCAGCGTACTGGTTCACCGCCAGCACCTCGTTTGCCAACCCGGCCGCCGTGCTGGGACGCATGTTGTCAGACAGTTTTGCCGGCATTGCGCCCGCCAGCACGGCAGGTTTTGTGGCTGCCCAGGCTGCCGGTGCGTTGGCGGGCGTGGCCCTGCACCATGCGCTCGGCCGGCAGCAGGCCGTGGGCCAAGGCTGAAACGCAGGCGGCGAATCAAGGCACCGCGTCCGTCCTTGGTACCCTTGTGGCTGTGACACCGAAAAGCCGTTCCGCCACCGTCGTCCAGCTGGGCATCGCACAAACGCTGGCATGGGCCTCCAGCTACTACCTGCCGGCAATTCTGGCGGTACCCATGGCACGCGACCTCGGCGTCGGCACACCCACCGTGTTTGCTGCTTTTTCTGCCGCGCTGGTGGTCTCCGCAGTGCTGGGTCCGGCTGCGGGCAAGGCCATTGACCGGCACGGCGGAAGGCCAGTGCTGGCCGCGAACAGCCTGGTTTTTGCCGCTGGGCTGGTGGTGCTTGCGATGGCGCAGGGGCCGGTGGGCCTGTTTGCCGGCTGGGTGATTCTGGGCGTGGCCATGGCCGCGGGCCTGTACGAAGCGGCCTTTGCCGCGCTGGTTCACCTGTACGGGAAAGACGCGCGCGGCGCCATCACCGGCATCACCCTGTTTGCTGGTTTTGCCAGCACGGTGGGCTGGCCCTTGTCGACCTGGCTGGAGCTTGAATGGGGCTGGCGCGCGGCCTGTCTGGCCTGGGCCGCATTGCACTTGCTGGTGGGGCTGCCACTGAACTGGCGGCTTCCGGCTTCGCCCAGGGCGGGCATTGCCGCCGGGGCTCACCCCGATACGAATCAACCCGAAGTGCCAGCGCACTCTGCGGCATCCGCACCGTCCCCCTCCTCCAGTTCTTCCACGTCTTCCAGCTCCTCTTCCGCCTCCAACACCGCCCGCACCGCACTCCTGCTGGCGCTGGTGTTTGCCGTCACCTGGTTCATCAGCACGGCCATGGCCGCACACCTGCCGCGGCTGTTGCAAGCCCACGGCGTGCCACTGGCTACGGCACTGGTCTTTGCCGGACTCGTCGGCCCCGCACAGGTTGCGGGCCGGCTGCTCGAATACGGCCTGCTGCGCAACATCCACCCGCTGGTGTCAGCACGGGTGGCCGGCTGCCTGCACACGCTGGGCGCAATGGCGTTCCTGTTTTTCGGCGTACCGGCCGGCGCGGTGTTCACCCTGCTGCACGGCGCCGGCAATGGCGTACTGACAATTGCCAAAGGCACGCTGCCGCTGGTGCTGTTTGGCGTGCGGGATTACGGCGCGCGCCAGGGATTGTTGATGGTGCCAGCCCGCTTTGCGCAGGCCACAGCGCCCTGGCTGTTTGGCCTGGCGATTGACCGTTTTGGCAGCGGCGCGCTGTGGTTTTCAGCAGCGCTGGGCTTGGTGGCTTTCGCGGCGTTGATGTTGCTGCGGGATCCGTCCCGCCCGGCCAGCCAAAGCGCCTGAAATCGTCAATCCAGCCACTTCTGGAGAAACTGCGCCTGCCCCATGGCCGGATCCAGCTGATAGCCGGCAAAACCGATGCGTTCATAAAGCTTGATGGCGCTGCGGTTGCCCTGCAGCACCTCCAGTGTCAGTTTGCAGGCGCCGCGTTCGCGTGAAATCTCGTCCACCAGCGCGAGCATCTGCTCGCCGATACGCTGGCCACGGTGGCCGGGCAGCACGGCCACGTCATGGATGTTGACGAGCGGGCGGCAGGCGAAGGTGGAAAAGCCCTCAATGCAATTGACGAGGCCGACAGCCTTGCCGCCGCTAAAGGCCAGCACGCTGAAGRCATGCGGGCGTTTGGCGAGTTCACTGACGAGATGTTTCTTTGCAAAATCGCTGAGCGGCTTGGCGCCGCCGGCCGGGTCTTGCGCATAGGCGTCGAGCAATTGCACAACAGCGGCGGCATGCACGGGATTGCCGTAGTCGGCGCGGCAAACCTGCAGCGGGCTTTCGGAAGGGTTGGAGGATTCGGTCACGCGATGCGCTTTCAGTGCAGACAATCGGATGATTCTAAAGACGGCGCGCAAAGCAGAGCGCAAACCGGGATTTAAAGCCAGTACAACTCTCTGGCGTTGCCACCCATGACGGCCGCCTGGCTCGCCACGTTGAGCGGCGCAAGCAATTGTTGCGTCTCGCCCCACCACTGCGCGTAGCTGCCGGCCAGCTCCAGCACGGGCCAGTCACTGCCCCACACCACACGCTGCTCACCAAAACTTTTGAGCACGCGCTTGCCCCAGCGCGTGACAGCGCCGGCAGCCGGCTTCGGCCCGGCCTCGGTCATCAGGCCCGACAGTTTGCAATAGGCCTGTGTCTCGCCGGCAATGCGCAGCATGTCGTTGGCCCAGGGCTGCCACTGGCCCGCAGCGATGTCAGGTTTGGCGGCATGGTCTATCACCATGCGCAAATCCGGGTGCCGGCGCGCCAGTGTCACGATATGCGGCAGGTGCACTGGCTTGACCAGCGCATCGAACACCAGGCCGCACTCCACCATCGCCTGCAGGGCCGGCGCCAGCGCTGGCTGCAATATCCATTGTGTATCGGCAATGTCCTGCAGCATCGGGCGCAGTCCCTTGAGCCGGGGGTGGCGGGCCAGCGCCGCTATGCGGGCAGGTGCGTCGGGCGACAGCATGTCCACCCAGCCGACCACACCCAGCACACCGGGGCTCGCATCGGCCTGCGTCAGCAAAAAATGTGTTTCGGCTTCAGTGGCTGCGGCCTGTACCAGCACGCCGCCCCGCACACCCAATGGCGCAGACTGCGCCTGCCAGTCCTTCACGGCCACATCGCGGTAGATCGGCGCCAGCTCCGGTGTCAGCCAGCCGTAGTCATCGCGCGCCAGCTGCCAGCAATGAAAGTGCGCGTCGATCACTGGAAACGATGTCATGGCGTCAGCACCTCGGCGGGCAGCAGGCCCTGCGTGCGCAGCGCAGTCCAGAACTCCGGCGGGATGGGGTGCGCCATCATGGTCACGGCGTCCGTCCATTCGCTGACTTTTCGGGCACCCAGCATGAGGCTGTGCACGGCCGGGTGCGCCAGCGGAAACTGCAGCGCAGCGGCGCGCAGTGGAACACCGTGCGCCTCACAAACTCCTTCAATTTTCGCGGTCCGCTCCAGCCATTCGCGCGCGGCCGGCGCGTAGTTGAAAGTTGCAGCACCGCCGCGCGTCCCGGTGGCAAGAATGCCCGAGTTAAATGCACCGCCCAGCGCGATCCGCACGCCGCGCGCCAGGCACTGCGGCAGCAAAACAGGCAGCGCACTGTGGTCCAGCAGGCTGTAGCGGCCGGCCAGCATCAGCACATCCAGATCGGCTTCGCGCAACACGTCCAGTACGACGCCGACATCATTGGTGCCCAGCCCGATGGCACGCACAAGGCCTTCGCGTTTCAGTTGCTGCAGCGCCGGTAACGTGTCGTCAATCAGCTGGCGCAGTACGGCCCCCGCGTCGGCGCCATGGGTTTGGGCGTCCGGATCGTGAATGTAGACACTGTCGAGCCGCGACATGCCCAGCCGCTGGAGGCTGTCTTCCACGCTGCGGCGCGTGCCCCCAGCGCTGAAGTCCCAATGCTGGTTAAAAGGCAGGATGTCGACATAGCCGTGCTGGGCGGTCGCGGCATGCCCGTCGGGTGTCAGGATGCGGCCGACCTTGCTGGACAGGGTGAAGCTGTCCCGTGGCCGGGAACGCAGTGCATCGCCCATCCGCCGCTCCGACAGCCCATGACCGTAATGCGGTGCCGTGTCAAAACTGCGGCAGCCGCCAGCCCAGGCGGCATCCACCAGCGCCTTCGCCTCTTCGTTGCTGACGGCCGAAAACAGGTTCCCCAGCGGCGCGCCGCCGAGCCCGAGCCGAAGGGATGTGGGACTGGAAGAGGTGGAAGTCATTTCAACATGCCGGTAAAACCGCAGTTCCGGGTAAACACCAATAAAAGTTCAGCAATGTTATAGCTAACATGTCAGT
>NZ_JBFUGX010000330.1:0-4717 GCF_056402675.1 Polaromonas sp. P3_C2
CCGAGTTTGAAAAGTACGGCCGCAACCGCCTGGCCGAAGGCAAGCTGCCGGCCTGCGCCGAAATGTGCTCAACCAAGGCCCTGCTCGCCGGCGACGGTGATGTGGTCGCCGACATCTTCCGCAACCGTGTGGTGCAACGCGGCAAGGGCGCCGAAGTCTGGGGCTGGGGCACGGCCTACGGATCCAAACAGGCCGGTCAGCCGCCCGCAGGAGCCAAATCATGATGCGCCTTCTTGTCTGGACCCTCTCCTTGTCGGCTTTGTCGGCCTGCGGCGAAAAACCGCAAACCCTGGGCAGCGGTGTGAAAAGCGACGGCGCCGCCTACCAGGGCGTGCAAACCCAGTTTGCGGCGCCAGGCTGGAAGGCCGGCGACAAGACCAGCTGGGAGCAAGGCCTGAAGGCCCGCGCGCAGAACAGCCAGAACGAGTACAACAAGATCGGTAGCTCGAAATAGTGACCGGAGGCCTTATGTATCGTGCGCGAACAGCTATATTTTTCATAGCGGCCAGCCTGGCGGGACTTGCCTGCGCGCAGGCGCCTGCGGCTCCGCCGGCCACCGCCGCGCCTGCTACCGCTCCCGCCGCCACCGGCGGCATCCAGGGCCAGAACATCTTTGAGGTCAAGCCCGAGGCCAGCGCCGACCCCAACTACGCCAAGCAGACCAATGGTGAACGCGCAAAAGTGCAACCGGGCAACAACGCGCCCATGTGGCGCCAGGTGGGCGAGGGCGTCACCGGCTACAGCAGCCTGCCCAAGAGCGAAGCGCCCGAAGCCGGCAACCTGATTCAGCCCTTTGTGCAGTACCCCGGCTCACGCCTGACCAACGCCGGCGAAGCCTGGCGACAGGTGCGCAACAACTGGATCATTCCCTATGGGGGCTCGCTGTTCCTGATCGTGCTGTTGGCCATCGCGATTTTTTACTTCAGCAAGGGTTCGATCAAAATCCACGGCGTCGACACCGGCCGCAAGATCGAACGATTCACGCCGTTTGAGCGTGCCGCGCATTGGTCCAACGCGATCGCGTTCTGCATCCTGGCCATCTCAGGTCTGGTCATGGCGTTTGGCAAATTCTTTCTGCTGCCCGTGATCGGTGGCGCGCTCTTCGGCTGGCTGACCTGGACCCTCAAGACCATGCACAACTTTGCCGGCCCGCTGTTCGCGGTGTCGCTGGTGATCGTGTTCCTGACCTTCCTGCGCGACAACTGGCCGCAAAAGGGCGATCTGCACTGGCTGGCCAAAGGCGGTGGCCTGATCACGGGCGGCGAAGAACCGCCTTCGAACCGTTTCAACGCCGGCGAAAAACTCATCTTCTGGGGCGGCGTGTTCTTCCTGGGCATCGTGGTGGTGTCGTCGGGCTTTGTGCTCGACAAGCTGCTGCCCGGCCTGATCTATGAGCGCTCGACGATGCAGGTCGCACACATGGTGCACGCCGTGGCCACCGTGCTCATGATGTGTTTGTTCCTCGGTCATATCTACCTCGGCACCATCGGCATGCAGGGCGCCTACAAGGCCATGCGTACAGGTTACGTCGATGAGACCTGGGCCCGTGAGCACCACGAATACTGGTATGACGATGTCAAAGCCGGGAACATTCCGGCCCAACGCAGCAAGCCTGTTGACCCGCCCGGCCAGACGGCGCAGGCATAAGCCCCGAAGAGTTGTAGTGAGGAATCCCATGAAAAAAATTCTGATCATGAGCTTGCTGGCCGCCGCATCGGCCGCGTCGCTGGCCAAACTGCCCGCCCTGAGCGACGAAGCCAAGGCCAAGGCCGCAGAAGCGGCCGCCAAGACCGCCTGGACCGGCAAGCTGGAGGCCTACCAGCTGTGCAAATCGCAAGACAAGGTCGCCGCCAGCTATTACAAAACGGCCAAGGCCACCGGCAAAGAGACCAAACCGCCGACGCCGGCACCTGCTTGCGCGGACCCCGGCCCCTTCGCCTACACCCCGCCTGCAGCAAAGCCGATCGAAGCGGCCGGCGCGCATTCACCCGCAGGCAACGCTACCAGCCCGCCCAGTACCAAGCAGCCCGATGCGGTTGGAAACCCCGCCAAGAAGTCTTGAGCCATCCTGCTGAGTCGTTTCGTTTCCCAAAAAGCCGACCCCGCGAGGGGCCGGCTTTTTTGTTGTAGTCTTCCCTCATGCCCGCCTCGACACCCCCTCTTTCACGTCCGCAAAGCCTGCCCCGGCTGACCAACGCCCAGGCGCCCCTGACCTGCGAGGTTGATGCCGTCAATGAATATGGCGAGGCGCACAAGGTCGCCATCCCCGCCGAGCGCGCCCTCACGGTGTATGTCGACAAGCGCGAGCTTGTGACGCTCATGACATTGGGCGCTCACCCCGAGTTGCTGGTGCTCGGCTACCTGCGCAACCAGCGGCTGGTCAAGGATGTGACCGATATCGAGTCCATCACCGTCGACTGGGACGTGGGCGCGGCTGCCGTCAAGACACACCACGGCATTGAAGACATTGAAGAGAAAACCTCGCGCCGTGTGGTCACCACGGGTTGCGGGCAGGGCAGTGTGTTTGGCGGCCTGATGGACGAAGTCGACAGCATCGTGCTGCCCGCTGATGCACGTATTACCCAGGCCCAGTTGTATTCCCTCGTCAACACCATACGACTCAAGGAAACGACGTACAAATCCGCCGGCTCGGTGCATGCGTGTGCATTGTTTGCGATGACGGCGGGCGACCCTGAAATGCTGCTCTTCGTGGAAGACGTGGGCCGCCACAACGCCATAGACACCATCGCTGGCTGGATGTCCATGCAAGACAGCCCATCGGTGAATGAGGCGAACAAAGTTTTCTACACCACAGGCCGCCTCACCAGCGAAATGGTCATCAAGTCCGCGCAGATGGGGGTGCCCATTGTGGTCTCGCGCAGCGGCATCACGCAGATGGGCCATCAGGTCGCGCAGTCAGTCGGCCTGTGCGCGATTGGCCGCGCCACCAACAAGCGTTTTGTCTGTTATGCCAACCCGCAGCGGCTCAAGCTGCAGCCAGAACTGGCTGGCCCCCGCCCTCGCAATGTGGGCGCTGAGCCCTGAATCTGCCGTGGCATGATGCCGCCATGCACGACGCCCACGTCCAACACACCTCGCCTGGCATCCCGGAACCCTTGCTGAGCCCGGTGGACTGCGGCCGTCCTGATACCTCTGGCCGGCTGAGCACACTGCGCTGGATACTGGAGGGAGTTCGTGCTGCGTTTTTCCTATCTGTCCGCGTGGCGGGGAAAACGCCGACGCCATTGCAGGTGATGGGCATTGTGATGCTGGCCGCAACCATGGAAGTTGCGTTGATGCGGCTGGAAATTGCAGGCCCCGCGGTGTTTAACCTGCAGGCCTGGTTGTCGACATGGTGGACGATCGGGTTGGGCGTTGGCCTGGCGTGGTGGGCTTTTCCTGCTTCGGCAGTTGTGCCTGCCCCTGAAGCGGACGAGCCGGTTCCCGGTGACCAACCGCCTCGCGGTGTGGCGGCCTTTTTCGCGCTGTGGCTGGCAGCGGGGCTGCCCAATGTGCTGCTCGCCCAGGGCGTGGTTGCTGCGATTGCGCACGGCTGGATCAAGGCGGCGGTGTTTTCCGCTCCCTGGTTTTACTGGGCGTTGTATGCGGCGGTGACAGCCTGGGCGCTTGGCGTGAGCCTTTTCCTCTTCGTGCGTTTCGCCGGATGGACCTGGCGGACTGCCGTATTTGCGCTGGTCCTGCTGGCAACCACAGGCGTGTCCGCCTGGCAATTCGAGGCGCGTACCTGGGGGGTGGACTACGCGAGCCAGGCCACTGAAGACAGCCGGCCCCGCCTGCAGCTGAGCCAGCAGGTTTTTGAAGAGCAGCAGGCGCTGATGGAAAAGACGATGGCCGCCATCGAGCCGCAGCGCCGCGGTATCACCGACGTCTACGGCCTGGTGTTTGCTCCTTATGCCGCGGAAGATGTGTTCCTGCGGGAAAGCAGCATGGTCAGCCGTGTGCTTGCCGATCGCTTCGATGCCGAAGGCCGCGTGATGCACCTGGTCAACCATGCCAGCACCGTGCAAACCCATCCCTGGGCCACCACGCTGAATTTGCAGCGCGCCATCGACGCACTGGCCCAGCGCATGGATCGCGACAACGACGTGCTGGTGGTCTACATGACTTCGCACGGCGCCAGCGACTTCAAGCTGGCCGCCTCCCACTGGCCGCTGCAGGTACCGCCGCTCAGTCCCGGCGAGCTGCGCGAGGCGCTCGACAACGCCGGTATCCGCCACCGCGTCATCGCGATATCGGCCTGCTATTCCGGCGGCTGGATCGAGGCGCTGGCCAGCGACACCACCCTGGTCATGACGGCGGCCGACGCCACCCATACCTCTTACGGTTGTGGGCGCCTGTCCGAACTCACCTTCTTCGGCCGCGCCATGTTTGACGAGCAGTTGCGCAAGACACATTCTTTTGAGCAGGCTTTTTCCCGTGCCGTTCCGGTGATCAGGCAGCGCGAAATCGACGCCGGCAAGGATGACGGCTTTTCCAACCCGCAGATCAGGGCGGGAACTGGCATCGGGCCCGTGCTGCGCGCGCTGGAGCAGCGGCTGGATGCCTTGCCGGGCGCTCCGGTTTCGGCCCCAGCTCCAGCCCCGGTGGTGGCGGGACCCGGCTTCAAAACGTCTCCATAACCCTCCGCTAAATCCCTGGCAAATCCCGGCCATGATGCCGGGATGCGGACTTTGCGTTATGATCTGCGCATGAACAC
>NZ_JBFUGX010000331.1:0-4698 GCF_056402675.1 Polaromonas sp. P3_C2
GCCACATAGTATTCGGAGGCGTCGGTGGTGCGGCTCATGACGCCTATGCCCGCATAGAGGCCGATGGTGGCCAGCAAAAAGGCCGTACCTATCCAGAGGCGCGGCAGGCCCGCACGTTCCAGAAGCGCCAGGACGACCACAAACACCACCAGGCCCAGCGTGTACCAGCGGTAGACGCGGTCCAGCTGCTTTTTGAACTGCTGGCTCGAGAGCATGACGCCGTCGCGCGAACCAAAAAAGCCGCCCATTCAGTCCTCGTCCGCCACGTCATGCTCGATGTCGAGCCGGTTCATGTACCAGGCATAAAAGCCGACGATGAGGCAATACACCACCAGGGCGCCCTGCGCACCCATCCAGAAGCTGAAAGGCCAGCCAAAAAAAGTGAAGCTCAGCGCGCGCGCAAAGTAACTCACGCCGAACGTAACGCTGAACCAGATCATGAGGAGCACCGCCGTTACGGCGAGGTTCTTGCGCCAGTAACGACGGTGGCTGTCAGTGGGCTGCATGGGCTGCCTGGCCGGTGGCCGCAAAAAGGGCCTCGTTTTCGCGCTCGAACTGGGCCGCCACACGCGGCTCAAAGCGACTCAAGTGCGCAATCACCTTGCGCGCCTTGGCGGGCTGGCCCAGCGCCAGCCACACCTGCGCGAGCCGGTACCAGCCGTAAGGGCTCAAGGGCTGCAGGACTGTGTTCTTTTGCAGGGCCTCGGCGGCTTCCTCAAACCGGTGCGCCTGAATGTGCACCAGCGCCAGGCCATACCAGGCCTGGTCCAGGCGCGCGTCCAGTGCCACCGCGCGCTCAAAGGCCGGCCCGGCCTCATCATGGCGTCCCGCCTGCTGCAACACATAACCCAGGTTGAACCAGCCCGCGGCATGGCCGGGCCTGACGGCGGTCAATTGCTGCAGGCTGGCAACGGACTCTTGTGTGAGCTGGAGCTGCGCCGCCACATGGCCGCGGCTGGCTAGCGCATAAGGGTCTGCCGGGCGCAGTTGCAGCATCTGGTCAAAGACGGCCAGCGCGGCAGGCCGTTTGGCGCAGGCGAGCAAAAGCAGTGCGCGTATTTTCAGAAAACCGTATTGAAGGGCAGCGTCTATTTGCACAGTGCCACCCCGATCTCCAGGCAGATGCGGATTTTGGCGATGGCCGCAATGGCCCACACCAGCAGCAGCACCAAAAAGGCCACCAGCGGCAAGTGACGGTCCATCACGACCTGCGGAGATATCCAGCGTGCTGCCTTGACCCAAGGCAAGCCCACCAGCTGAAGCACGCGATAAAACGGATTGCTGTCCTTCGCCGCGCCTGCCAGCAGGCCTACTGCCCATTGCCCGGCCAACGCAAGCAGAGCAATTTCAGTGAGCAGTTTGATGGTAGTGGTGACGGCAAGCATGGCTCACGACAAACAGATGAAGGGATGAAGGCAACGATTCCGATTGTCATCGGAGGTATTGCCAATTGTTTACCGGGAAACCTCCTGCCATCGCGGGTTTTCCCTCGGTCGCGCGGTTCCGACGCAAAAAAAATGCGCTGCGAATCTCTCCGCAGCGCACCGTTTCAATTCATGTCAACCGTCTTCAGTTGGCCAGTTGCTTCCAGGTGGCGATCACCGTGTCGGGATTCAGCGAGATGGAGCCGATGCCTTCGTCCTTCAGCCACTGCGCAAAGTCCGGGTGGTCGCTGGGGCCCTGGCCGCAGATGCCGACGTATTTCCCCGCGCGCCGGCAGGCCTGGATAGCCCGGCTCAGCATGGCCTTGACGGCGGGGTCGCGTTCGTCAAAATCCTGGGCCAGGATGTCCAGACCGGAGTCGCGGTCCAGGCCCAGCGTGAGCTGGGTCAAATCGTTCGAACCAATCGAGAAACCGTCGAAGAACTCGAGGAACTCGTCGGCCAGTATGGCGTTGCTGGGCACCTCGCACATCATGATCACGCGCAGGCCCTGCTCGCCGCGCTTGAGGCCGTGCTGGGCCAGCAGGTCCGTGACCTTTTTGGCCTGGCCCAGGGTGCGTACAAATGGCACCATGACCTCGACGTTGACCAGACCCATGTCGTTGCGCACGCGTTTGAGCGCCTCGCACTCCATGGCAAAGGCCTCGCCAAAATCGGGGCTAAGGTAGCGCGATGCGCCGCGAAAGCCCAGCATCGGGTTTTCTTCCTCGGGCTCGTAGCGTGAGCCGCCGATCAGCTTGCGGTATTCGTTGGACTTGAAGTCCGACAGACGCACGATCACCGGCTTGGGCCAAAAGGCTGCCGCGATCGTGGCCACGCCTTCGGTCACCTTGTCGACATAAAAGGCACGTGGCGAGGCATGGCCGCGCGCCACGCTTTCCACTGCTTTTTTCAGGTCGGCATCCACATTGGGGTAATCAAGAATCGCCTTGGGGTGCACACCGATGTTGTTGTTGATGACAAATTCCAGCCGTGCCAGGCCAACGCCGTGATTGGGGATCTGGCAGAAATCAAACGCCAGCTGCGGGTTGCCGACATTCATCGTGATCTTCAGGTCGATAGGCGGCATCTCACCACGCTGCACTTCCGTCACTTCGGTTTCCAGCAGACCGTCATAAATGTTACCGGTATCGCCCTCAGCGCAGCTCACGGTGACGAGCATGCCATCTTTCAGCGTTTCGGTGGCGTCGCCGCAGCCGACCACGGCCGGGATACCCAGCTCGCGCGCGATGATGGCGGCGTGGCAGGTGCGCCCGCCGCGGTTGGTCACGATGGCGCTGGCGCGCTTCATCACCGGTTCCCAGTTCGGGTCGGTCATGTCGGTCACCAGGATGTCGCCGGCCTGCACCTGGTCCATGTCCTTGATGTCGTGCACGATGCGGACCGCGCCCGTGCCGATCTTCTGGCCGATCGCGCGGCCTTCTGCCAGCACGGTGCCGGTGCCCTTGAGCTTGTAGCGCTGCTCTGCCTTGCCCTTGGACTGGCTCTTCACAGTCTCGGGGCGCGCCTGCAGGATGTAGAGTTCGCCGTCGATGCCGTCTTTGCCCCACTCGATGTCCATCGGGCGGCCATAGTGGGCCTCGATGATCAATGCATAGCGGGCGAGTTGCTCGACGTCGGTGTCGTTCAGCGAATAGCGGTTGCGCAGCTCGGTCGGCACATCAGTGGTCTTGACCAGCTTGCCGCCGGCTTTTTTCTCGTCGGCGCTGGTGAACTCCATCTGCAGCAACTTGCTGCCCAGGTTGCGGCGAATGACGGCGCGTTTGCCCGCTTTGAGCATGGGTTTATGCACGTAAAACTCGTCAGGGTTGACGGCGCCCTGCACCACCGTCTCGCCCAGGCCGTAGCTGGAGGTGATGAACACCACGTCTTCAAAGCCGCTTTCGGTGTCGATGGTGAACATCACGCCGGCAGCACCCTTGTCGCTGCGCACCATGCGCTGGATACCGGCTGAAAGCGCCACGTCGGAATGGGCAAAGCCCTGGTGAACCCGGTAGCTGATGGCGCGGTCGTTGTACAGCGAGGCGAACACCTCTTTCATCTTGTGCAGCACGTCCTCGATGCCGACGACGTTCAGGAAGGTTTCCTGCTGGCCGGCAAACGACGCGTCCGGCAAGTCCTCTGCCGTGGCGGATGAGCGCACCGCAAAGCTGGCCTGGGCATTGCCGGCGCTGAGGGCGGCAAAACTGTCGCGAACGGCTTTTTCCAGATCGGCCGGGAAAGGCTGGGCTTCCACCAGCTTGCGGATTTTGGCGCCGGCTTCGGCCAGCGCACGCACGTCATCGGTGTTGAGCGTGTCCAGCACGCCGTTGATTTTTTTGTCGAGGCCGTCATGCGCCAGGAACACGCGAAAGGCGTGGGCCGTAGTGGCAAATCCGGTGGGAACACGAACCCCGTTCGGGCCGGTCGGCAGTTGCGAAATCATTTCGCCGAGGCTGGCGTTCTTGCCGCCGACAGACTCGACGTCTGTCATCCTCAGGTTTTCAAACGGTACGACCAGGGCGGTCGCCTCAAACAGCTTGGACATGAAAATACTCCGGGAGGTTTAAAAACCGGGGAATTCACCATGCGCGGCAAGCAACCTTGTTGTTGTTGGAAGGGGTTGTGGCGGGGCATGATGTGACAAACTGGATAATTGCCACGATTGTAGGGGCCTCGGGCCCGGCGTGCCGTGTCAGGCTTTCACCCGGCTTTCAACCAGCGAAACCCTTATTTCCCCTCCCTGTCCCTCATTTATCCCCTTCCCATGTCCCAACGCACCGTATTTTTCATCTCTGACGGTACCGGCATCACCGCTGAAACCTTTGGTAACGCCATCCTGGCGCAGTTTGAATTCAAGCCGCGCCACGTGCGCCTGCCTTTTATCGACAGCGTGGACAAGGCCCACCAGGCGATCCGGCAGATCAATCACACGGCCGAAGTCGAGGGCAAACGCCCCATCGTCTTCACGACG
Organism: Polaromonas sp. P3_C2; assembly: GCF_056402675.1. Classification (NCBI taxonomy): domain Bacteria; kingdom Pseudomonadati; phylum Pseudomonadota; class Betaproteobacteria; order Burkholderiales; family Comamonadaceae; genus Polaromonas; species Polaromonas sp. P3_C2. The sequence goes on from NZ_JBFUGX010000331.1 coordinate 4,396, forward strand.
CTGGTGAACATGGAGATCCTCGCGGTCATCAAGGCCCACTGCAACGGCATGCTGCTGGACATGTTCGGCATGTTTGTGGCGCCGCTGGAGGGTGAGCTGGGCATCAAGTCCAACCACCGGGTAGGCCGGTTTTCAGACGCGTCCAAAAGCAAGGAATACGACGACCGCATCGAGGCGATCAATTTCTCGCTGGCGCATGACGACGGCCAGAGCAACCGCGACCTGGCCGGTTCGGACGTCATTCTGGTGGGCGTGAGCCGCAGCGGCAAGACGCCGACCTCGCTTTACCTGGCCATGCAGTAC
>NZ_JBFUGX010000332.1:0-4683 GCF_056402675.1 Polaromonas sp. P3_C2
TCCAGCAGGTCTACGGCATCGTGCTTTTTCGGAGGTGCTTTGCTCATGGGGATCCTCTTTGGGGTTAATGGTCAGTCTGTTTGTGGGTTGAAATTCAATGCGGCCAGCAAAGCCAGCCGCCAAGCCAATTTAGGCCGACGCTCGCGCGAGATTTGTGGGAAACCCGGGAGCGCTTGTGTAGGAATACAGGAACCTGTCGGAGTCGGGCAAAAACCGTGGCGGCCTTGCTGCAGAGGCCCGGGAATTCGCCCAAACCGGCGTGCCGCACTCCGGCAAGCGGGTAATATGGACGGTTACACCATCCGACCAGCTCAGGCCTTGAAGTGCAGGAAAAAATGACGCCGACCATGCCGCACAATTCCACTCCACACCCTCACCTTCCGCCCGCGTATCGCATGTATCCGCTTGCCCTGCTGCTTCCGCTGGCATTGCTGGCCGCCTGCACTTCGGTACCGCTTCCGCCATGGACGCCACCCTCCACACAGACTTCTGCGCCCTCACCAGCCCCAGCGCCCGCCGCGCAACGTCCTGCGCCTGCGGCCGCTGTAGTCCAGACCTCGCCCGTGGCGCCCCCGACAGCAACGGGCGGCCAACCAGCACCTTATAGCGACGCGGTTGCCGCGCGCTTTCCAGCGCCCTCCGTTGTTTACAACACGCCTGGACTGCAAGCCGGCCGCACCACGTTCACCACGCAGGCCGAAATCCAGGCATGGCTGCGCGAACAGGCCGCCGCAGCTTCCCGCACGCCCGGGGTCAGGGCTGCCGTGCTGCCCATAGGCCGGTCACAGCGCGGTGAAACACTTGAAGCACTGGTCCTGACCCGCGCCGGTGGCACGGACCCCACGGTAATGCAGTCAGCAGGCAAGCCCACGGTGCTCCTGGTAGGCCAGCAGCATGGCGACGAGCCTGCCGGCAGCGAGGCGCTGCTGGTCATCGCCCGGGAGCTTGCACAAGGCTTGCTGCAGCCCGCGCTGGACCGCATCAATGTAGTGATTGTTCCGCGCGCCAATCCTGATGGTGCAGCGAATGAGCAACGTGCGACCACAGGCGGGCTGGACATGAACCGCGACCACATGCTGCTCAACACGCCGGAAGCCCAGGCGCTTGCCAGGCTCGCCCGTGATTACCACCCCACTGTGGTGGTCGACGCCCATGAGTACACGGTCGTGGGCCGCTTCCTGCAGAAGTTCGGCAGCGTGCAGAAGTTCGACGCGTTGTTCCAGTACGCCACCACTGCCAACCTGCCCGAGTTTTTGACCAAGGCCGCGGAGGAGTGGTACCGGCGCCCTCTGCTAACTGCCCTCAAGGGCCAAAACCTCACCACGGAGTGGTACTACACCACCTCAAGCGACCTGGCCGACAAAAAAATCTCGATGGGCGGCACCCAACCCGACACCAGCCGAAATGTTTACGGACTGAAAAACGCCATCAGCCTGCTGATCGAAACACGCGGAGTTGGCATTGGCCGCCTGCATATCCAGCGGCGCGTCCACACCCACGTGACAGCCATCACCAGTGCGCTGGCGAGCACCGCCCAGCGCGCGAACGAGCTGCAACAGCTGCGGCCCTACCTCGACAAGGAAGTCGGCGCCAAAGCCTGCAAGGAGGAAGCCGTCGTGGAGGCCGCGCCTACTTCCGCACAGTACGACTTGCTCATGCTCGACCCCGTGACAGGGGCCGACAAGACAGTGTCCGTGGACTGGGATTCTGCCCTCGCGTTGCGCAGCCTTAAAGCTCGCGCACGCCCCTGCGGCTATTGGCTGTCGGCGTCCTCCACCGTGGCCGTCGACCGGCTGCGGCTGCACGGTGTCCAGGTGCAGCGCGTTGCCGAACAGGGTTCCATGCTCGGCGACAGCTATCGGGAAACGTCCAGCACCTCGGGTGAACGCCAGGACGTGCGCGGCACCATCGCCGACGGCAAAGCCGTTCTCAAGGTCCAGGTCAGCCTGACACGCGGCGTGGTGGACGTGCCTCGCGGCAGCTACTATGTGCCTCTGAATCAACCGCTTGGCAACCTAGTGTTTGCTGCACTGGAGCCCGACACCCAGAGCAGCTACTTCGCCAACCAGCTCCTGCAGGGCCTGCAAAGCACCGTGCGTGTGATGGCTGAGCCGACCATCAAGCTTGAGGACTTGTAGCCCCCACGGTCGCTCACTTCGTGTAGCTTCCTGCCCCCCGAGGGGGCCGCTGCGCCTGCGGTCTGGCAAAGCCAGTCCCGCGGCCCCTGCTTGAAGCAGAAATTCCATACCTATCAACGGCCCTTGACGTCTGTGTCTGACAGGAAGAGGATGTGATTGCTGACCGGAAATTTACAGTTTCCGCGCCTTAATGATTCGTTGAACCAACGCAATGCATGAAAGGACTCGCCATGAAGAACTTCGAACTGACCAAAAAAATGCTCAGTATGGGTGGTGTGTTTTATCCCACCGGCTACGCGTTCATCATGTTCCCGAATCTTGAAGACGCCAGGCACGTGGCCCATGAACTGGAAATGGCCAGCAACGGCATCATGCTGCTGACACCGGAAGACATCCTCGAAGACATCGGCAAGGCGGATGGCCATTCGGACGTGAACCTGCCGCGTGTAGGCACCGAGGGCGCGACGGTCCACAAGTACGTGGACCTCGCGAGGGAAGGCCACCACGCGCTGATGATTCCGGTGCCGTCCAAGGACGCCACGGAGCGCATCATGGAAGTCGTGCGCACGGTGCCTTTTTCCTATGCACAGAAGTACCACAGCCTGGCGATCGAGGACCTGGAGTAACGCCTGTCCCGCAGGTGCCCAAGGACAATCGGGGCAGGTTGAAAGCCAGCCCGGGTTTAAGGCACACTGCGCCTCATGCCCCAGTCCAGTCACACTCCAGACCTGCCCACTACGACGCCCCGCGCCCGCCAGCTCATTGAACAGCTGCGGCTGCAGCCGCATCCGGAAGGCGGCTGGTACTGCGAAGTGTTTCGCTCCACACAACAAGTGGCGCCGCAAGACGGAAGACCGGCTCGCAATGCCCTGACCTCGATTTACTTTTTGCTTGACGCCACACAGCACTCACGCTGGCACTGCGTTCTTTCCGACGAGGTGTGGGTACATCTGGAGGGCGCACCGCTCGATCTCTGGACATGGAACGCGGCGGACAACCGCCTGCGCGGCACGGCACTGGGCCCCGTCAGCACGACAACCACCCCTCAACACATTGTGGCTGCCGGCCTGTGGCAGGCGGCCAGGCCGCGGGCGAATGCGGTAGCGGGCTACACCCTCGTGGCCTGCATGGTGGGTCCGGGCTTTGATTTTTCTGATTTCCGGATGATGGAGCCGGGCGGCAACGAAGCCCGGAAAATCGCCGCCGACCATCCACAGCTGGCGCCATTGATCTAGCGCTCAACAAGTTCAAGAACCTCGAGGATTTCCCATGATTGACCTGCACTACTGGCCCACACCCAACGGCTGGAAGATTTCCATCATGCTGGAAGAATGCGGCCTGCCTTACCAGCTGATCCCGGTGAACATCGGCAAGGGTGAGCAGTTCACGCCGGAATTTCTCGCGATCAGCCCCAACAACCGCATGCCGGCCATCGTTGATAACGCACCCGCCGGCGGCGGCACGCCTCTGGCGGTATTTGAAAGCGGCGCCATCCTCATGTACCTGGCCGAAAAGACTGGCCGCTTTCTGCCTGCCGCGACCGAACTTCGCGAGCGCTACCAGGCTATGCAGTGGCTGATGTGGCAGATGGGTGGGCTCGGTCCCATGGCGGGGCAAAACGGGCATTTTCTTTTGTATGCGCCGGACAAAATCCCCTATGCGATCGAGCGCTACAGCAAGGAAGTGGACCGCCTTTACGGCGTGCTCGATGCGCAACTGGCACGAACCGGTGCGCATGTGGCGGGTGCTGCTTACTCCATCGCCGACATGGCCATCTTTCCCTGGGTGCGTACACACAAGGCTCAGCAGGTTGACTTGCAAAAATTTCCCCATGTACAACGCTGGTACGACGCCCTGTTTGAAAGGCCTGCCGTCAAACGCGGGCTGAACCTGGGCAAGGAACTGCGCGCACCGGCGCTGACCGATGAGGCGCGCAAGGCCCTGTTTGGCCAGACAGCGCAAAGCGTACGGGACGGCGCGCACAAGGTTTCCTGACCCCCTTTTCCTTCCTCAAAAACCGGGATACCCATGATTGAATTCTTCTTCGACTGCTCCAGCCCCTGGACCTACATCGCTTTTCGCAACATCCAGCCGCTGGCAGCCGAGTTAGGGGAAGCCATTCGCTGGCGGCCGGTGCTGGTAGGAGGCATCTTCAACAGCGTCAACAAAGGCATTTATGCCGCGCGGGAAGACATGAATTCACCGAAGAACCGCTATACGCTCAAGGACGTGCAGGACAACGCACGCCAAGCGGGCCTGAAGATTGCATTTCCACCCAAGGTATTTCCGGTCAACAGTGTCAAGGCCATGCGCGGCTGCCTGTGGATTGCACAGGATGCCACGGCCGAGCCGCACTACCTTGAATTTATCGAAGCCACCTTCGCAGCCTATTTCACACGTGAAGAAGATATCTCGCAGGATGACGTGCTGGCCGCGATTTGCCGGCAAGTTGGCATTGATCCCGCAGCGTTTCTGGCTGGCATCGCAAGGCCCGACATCAAGGATCAACTCAAAAGCAACACCGACGAAGCGATCCGGCGCGGTG
>NZ_JBFUGX010000333.1:0-4668 GCF_056402675.1 Polaromonas sp. P3_C2
GTGTCGAACAAGGTTCTGCGCCTGTGGGTGGCCATGGCGCGCCGGCTGGATATTTCCATGCTGGTGCCCCAGCACGGCGCGCCGCTCAAAGGCCCGGCCATCGGCCAGTTTTTTGACTGGGCGGAATCACTGAAATGCGGCATTGACCTGTTTGACGAGCGCAACTACCAGGTGCCCACCGGGCAGATCAACGGCCGGGCAGCGGCTTGAGCCGGTGGGATCAGGCAGGAGTCTGCTACAGCCGGCTGATGGAAATCCAATACCCTCACTAGAATGGCCCGAGCTGCCATGGGGCGGTATTCAGGGATTCATCAACAATGAACAGAAATTTGAGGATATGGGTCGTCGCGGTCCTGGTCGTGCTGCTGGCGGCCATCGCCGTTCTTTGCTTCTTCAACCGCGAGAGGTGGAAGGACTACCGCGATTACTTTCGTGAGGACTACGTGGCTGTCGAGATGCAATATGACAAGCTCACGAGTGCCACCGATGAAAAAGCCGCGCGCAAGCTTTTTCCCAATGTATTTTTGCGCTGCTATGACGATTCGTCTGCACCGCGCCTGGGCGACCGCGTGTGCTATTCCACCGTGACACATGTCGATGGTTTGCCGGCCATGAGCGTGCTGCTTTTCTTTGCAAAGGGAAAACTCACGCACACCATGGTGCGTGTGCCCTGGTGGCGCCATGGTGCGTGGCGCGACAAACTGGTCAGACAGTACGGTGTAGCCCACAAATCAACCACCTTTGCGATTCTTGAAGGTCCCCTGGTGCAGTGGGATTTGCCGGGCGGCGCGTACATCAATTTCCACCGTGAACGCAGCCTGAACCCCCTGGAATGGAGCGGCATCTTCTGGTCGGCAGGCCAGGACGGGAAATAGCGGGCCTGTTTGGCGGCACTCCGCCGGCCTCGCGAACGATTTGCTACAACTGCGACGCACCCGATGCGTAAGCTGGCGCCTCTGACGGAGGTATTGGAGGTATGGTGACACGTTGTGCATGAGACACCTCTTACCTCTGTGGATACCTTTGTGGAAACTTCCCTTTTGATGCAACTCTGGAAATCCTGCCGACTCCCCGCCGTGCTGCTGGCAGCATGCGGCCTGTCGCCCCTAATGACAGGCTGCGTCACCGGCGCCAAAGCGTTTCCGCTGCAGGAAAAGTTTGCCTCCACCCAGACGTATTCGCGCCTCTTTGACGCCACCCCGGCACGGACCTGCGAGGCCTCGCGGCGTGCGTTGCTGAGCCAGGGCTACATCATCAACATGGCCAGCGCCGAATTGGTGGAAGGGCAAAAAGCCTTCCAGCCCGAGCCCGAGGCGCACCTGCAAATGGTGGTTCGCGTGGTGTGCGCCCCCGACACGCCCGATGGAAAAGTGAGTCTGGGTTTTGTCACGGCCCTGCAGGACAGCTACGCCATGAAAAAAACCAACAACTCCGCCAGCCTGGGTGTGGGCGCCATCGGCTCCGTCTCGCTGCCTTTCACGTCGAGCAATGAGTCCATGGTCAAGGTGGGCAGTGAAACCATCACCGCCGATGATTTTTACGACCGCTTTTTTGACCTGGTGAGGCGCTACCTGGTGGCGGACGCCGCGCTCGACTGATTGAGCGGGTGAACGCGCCCCCGGGCGCGGGTGCGCAAAAATTATTGGGAAAAGTGCCAGAAGGCTAATACAGGCGGGCGAAAGCAGCTATAAAAAGCATAGCGCCGGCTGATGGTCTCAGCGTAAATTACCCTGCACCCAGCGCACGATGTCGGCCGCACCCATGGCGCCGGCCTGGCGCGCCACTTCACGGCCGCCCTTGAACAAGGCCAGCGTGGGAATGCTGCGGATGTTGAAGCGCGCGCCCAGGTTGGGCACCGCTTCGGTGTCGACCYTGGCTACGCGCACCTGCGGCTCCAGCTGTGCTGCCGCCTGCTCATAGGTCGGCGCCATTTGCCGGCACGGCCCGCACCACGGCGCCCAGAAGTCCACCAGCACCGGAATCTGGTTGCGGGTGATGTGTTTGTCAAACGCGGCTTCGTCCAGCGCGGTGGAATGCGCGGTAAACAGCGCCTTCTTGCAGCTGCCGCAAGTTGGCTGGCTGCCCAGCTGGTCGGCGCGCACGCGGTTGGTGGTATGGCAGTGCGGGCAGACGATGTGGAGAGGGTCAGTCATCAGGCGCAACTGGGGGCCGTGGCGGGCATTTCAAGCGCGGCGGAGGTCGCCTGGCCGGGTGGCGGCGTTAAATCCGTGCAAACGCCGGGTAAAGCGCGGTGAACAGGCGCTTTTCCTACGCGTGCCGGCCTCTTGCGGGCGAACAATCAAGTTTCACTACAAAGAGAAGGATCCACATGAAAACCAGAACCTTGATGACCGCCCTGGCGGCAGCGTCCCTCGCTTTCAGCGGGCTGGCAATGGCCAAGGGGAAGGATGACGACCACGGCCGCGGCCATGGCCACAAAAAAGCCAAACACCACCATGCCGGCCCGCCGCCGCATTCCCAGGCCGGCGGGCGTGGTGCGGGCCCCGATCACAACTTCTACCGCGGCGGCCGCTTGCCGGCGCAATACCGCGACCGGGGCTATTGGGTAGATGACTGGCGCGGCCACCGGCTGAGCGCGCCGCCTCCCGGCTATCACTGGGTGCAAACCGGCGGTGACTATGTGCTGGTCGCCAACAACACCGGCATTATTTTCCAGATCTATCTGGGCCAGTAGCCAGTAGCCGGAGAATTCCGCGCATGAAAAAGCCGCCTGGAAAGGCGGCTTTTTCTTTTGGGGTCAATGCACTGCTTCAATACGCTACTGATTTGATAGCTGCTTGCGCCCGCCGGTAAAGGGCTACGGCCCCCTTTTATTCAGAAATGCTCAGGCAGCCTTGGCGGTGCGGCGCTGGCTAAACGCCGTCTTGCGCTTGGCGGTGCTGGCCTGGTCGCCGGCAATTTTGCTGGCGAGCTGGGCGGTCTTCTGCTCGATCTGCGCGGCGAGTTTGCTCAGTGCCAGGGCGCCCGGTGCGGTGGCCTGGGCCAGCGTGTTCAGAGTGGTCACGCCGGTTTTTTCTTCAAACAGGCTGGCATTGGCGGCAGCACGCTCCACGCCGCTCTCCAGAACCTTGACCAGCTGGCTCACCACTTGCTGTGCGCCGTTGGTCGTCAGCATCAGGCCCTTGGTGTAGTACACGCTGAAGGCCAGTTGTGCTGCCGTGGCGTTTTTGGCCGTTTCGGCTGTCAGTTCGGTGCGCGACTGTTTCAGGGCACGGTTCCAGCGCTGCTCCAGCAGGATGACTGCGCGCTCGCCGCCGGCGCGGTAGGCGTTGATCACGTGGCGGGCGGTGTTGCCCGAAGACTCGATGAGGTCGGTTGCAACGGTAGACAGGTTTTTGGCGGTCATGGTGTTTCCTTCAAAGGGGTTGAACAATGATTCATCATCAATGTTTTCCCTAGTGAGTGCGACCTACCGGGCTAGAGGGGCCCGTCCAGATTCAGTTGCAGCCTGTTTCTGCCGGGCAGGCGCTATGCTTTTAATAGCTGCTTTCGCAAGGCCCTATTGGGTTCTGGCCACTTTTTCCATTAATTAGCCTGCCGCTACTCACCACTGCTCACAGTTACTCGCCGCCTGCCCGGGCCCCCAGAAACAGCGCCGGGTCCACCATGGCGCGGTTCAGCATCACGCCCCAGTGCAGGTGCGGCCCCGTGACGCGGCCCGTGGCGCCCACGGCGCCCAGGCGCTCGCCCGCCTTCAGTGTGTCGCCAACGGCCACGCCAATCGCGCTCAGGTGGCACATCATGCTCAGCAAGCCGCCGCCGTGGTCCAGCCACACCGTGTTGCCGTTGAAGAAGTAGTCGCCCGTGTCAATGACGCGGGCGGGCAGCGGCGCCACCACCGGCGTGCCCGTGGCGGCGGCGATGTCCATGCCGCTGTGCGGGTTGCGCGACTGCCCGTTGAAGACGCGCCGCAGCCCGAACGAGCTGGAGCGGCGCCCCGGCACCGGCACCTGCATGCGCAGCGGCGTTTGCGGCAAAGGCTCGCTGAAGGTGGCCATCACCACTTCCTGGTGCGCGCGCTCGCGCTCGTAGCGCGCCTGGTCTTCGGGCGACAAATCCACCGTGCCGGGCGCCACCTTCAGGCGCTGCTCAAGGTAATGCTTGGGCGCCACCGTGTAGGCAAGCTGCTGCTGGCTGCCGTCAGGGGCCAGCACCGAGATGCTCGCCTCGCCGGGCTCTGCAGACAGCGCAATGCCCACCAGCGCCGTCCAACCCGCAGGGTCACCCAGCACCAGCAAGGGCACGCCACCGGCCTGCGCCACAGGCCGCACCGCCGCCGGGCCCAGCGGCAGCCGGGCAATGCCGCCGGGAACCTGCGACGCGGCAGGCCAGGCGCCCGAGGGCGCCGGTGCCGCGGCAAGGCATGAGGCAGGCAAGGCCAGCATGCCGGCGCCCGCCAGCAAGACCGAGCGGCGGGTGAATGGCGAGACAGGTGAAGAGGGCAAGGACGGCAAGGACGGCAGGGAGATGGTGTGTGAATGGCTGGCGGACATGGACCCGATTATTGCGGCCCTGCGGCAGCGCTGGCGCCACGAGAAGCCGCAATGACGAACGACGCCCGCGGTGTTTACTGCGTGAGCGTAATTTTTCCTTTGCTCACGTAGTCGTCAAACTGGATGCGCGGAATCGCCGTGACGGCGGCAACAC
>NZ_JBFUGX010000334.1:0-4655 GCF_056402675.1 Polaromonas sp. P3_C2
GCGCAGCACTGGCCCTTCAGCATGGCGATGGCGGCGCAGCACTGGCCCTTCAGCATGGCGATGGCGTGTTTGCGCTGACCCTGAACCAGGCCAGCATCACGGTTGAAGGCCGGCGCAACGGGGAGACGATCACCGCCGCGCTGCAATCGCCGCCCACGCGCAGCCAGGCTGCCCCACAGCCGCTGGTGCTGGCCACCCTGGCGCTGTTCGGCTACACACCGGATGACCTGGACCCGCGCATTGCCCCCGCGCTCGCCCATGGCGGCGCAGACCATCTGGTACTGGTTCTGAAGAGCCGCGACAAACTGGCGACCATGCAATATGACCTGGACACGGGCCGCGAGTTGATGAACAAGGCGGGGCTGGTGACCATCCTGCTGGCCCATGCGCAAACTCCCCGGTTTTTTCACACCCGGAATCCGTTTGCTTCGGGCGGCGTGTATGAAGACCCCGCCACAGGTGCAGCCACAGCCGCTTTTGCAGGCTACCTGCGCGACCTGAAGTGGCCGCACGGCGGCGCCATCGATATCGTGCAGGGTGAAGACATGGGCATGCGCTCGTGCTTGCGCGCCGAAATTCCACCCAACCCCGGCGCCTCGATCAAGGTGTCAGGGACAGCGCGGGTCATGCACGACTGAGTTTGCCGTGCCCGCGAGAAACATCTCGCCTGGCACCAGAAGGCTCTTTGGTTTGGCGATTGATACAACCTTGCGCAAAGATTTGACCAAGAATGAAGCATTTTTTTCTTGCCTCCGTCACGGCCTTGCTGGTTTCGATGCCGGCAGCCGGATGGGCAACAACGCCGGCAGCCCCTGCGCCCGTCTTTCCGGCGAAGGCGTGGGAACCCATTTCCCCCACTTCACTAAGCCCCGCGTGTCATGAGCGCCTGGATGCTGCACGCGACTACTTGCGAACCCTTGATTCCACCGCAGTTCTGGCAGTGCAGGACGGCCGGGTGTTGTTCAGCTATGGCCCCGTCGATACCGTCAGCATCGTGTTTTCGGCTCGCAAAAGTGTGCTGGCGATGCTGTATGGGAAATATGTCGCAGATGGCACGATCGATCTGGAGAAAACACTGGCCGACCTCGACATTGACGACCTGGGTGGTCTATTGCCTCTGGAGCGCCAGGCAAAGTTGCGCCACCTTCTGACCGCGCGCTCTGGCGTCTATCACCCGGCGGCCAACACAGGCGATGACCTGGCATCGGCGCCACCGCGCGGCTCACAAGTGCCCGGCACTTATTTTCTGTACAACAACTGGGATTTCAACGCTGCGGGCACAGTCTTCGAGGCGCTGACAAATCGCAGCATCTACCGCACATTCGCGGACGATCTTGCGACGCCGCTGCAGCTTGAAGACTTCGACCTCGCTCGTCACCAGCGCACCGGGGACCTTACAAAGTCCCGGCACGCCGCCTATCATTTTTTCTTGTCAACCAGAGACATGGCGCGGCTGGGCTACTTGATGCTCCAACACGGCAATTGGCGCGGCCAGCAACTCATTCCCCCAGAATGGGCCACTCGAATCACCACACCCGTCACCGCGGCCGCGCAAATGCATCCGGCGCGCACGGCCAGCCGTCACTTTGGCTACAGCTACCTTTGGTGGACGCTGGAAGAGCCGGCCGATTCGCCACTAAGTGGCGCTTACATGGCCTGGGGCGTCCATGGGCAATACATCCTCGTGGTACCAAAGCACCGCATGGTCATCGCTCACAAGCGTCAAGTCCCTGTATCCGGCGACTGGAACGTGAGCTGGGTCAAACCGGGCGACTTTTTGACCGCGGTAAAAATGCTGACTTCAGCGCCCTGCCAGTGATCCCACGGCTGCCCAGCTTTCCCCATCAGATGAGAAATCAGCGAGCCTGCCATCGATCAAGCGCAGCCGCCGTGGTGTTTACAAATAAATTACAACTCGCCCTGCATCCGTTTTCCCTGTCATACCGTTTGTATAAGGTGCTGGTTTGCAGCGCGTTTCAATCAACTGATATCTCAAGGAGCCCGACATGAACACTTTTTCCATCCGCAACTTGGTCGCATTGCCCGTCATCGCCCTGGCCCTGGCCGGTGCAGCGTTGGCAGCCGACATCGAAACCACGCCAGCCAAAAACGCCCAGGTCGACGACTTCGCGGCGGGTAAAAAAGCCATCAGCGCCAAGAACTGGTCGGAGGCCGTGAGCAGCTTTAACAAGGTGGTGGCCAAGGACCCGAAAAATGCCGACGCCTACAACTACCTCGGCTATTCCAACCGCTGGATGGGCAAGTACGACGATGCCTTTGCCGCCTATGGCAAGGCGCTGGCGCTGGACCCCAAGCACAAGGGCGCGCTGGAATACTCGGGCATTGCCTATCTGAAGACCAACCAGAAAGCCCAGGCCGACGCGCAGCTGGCCAAGCTGCAGGCGATTTGCGCCACCTGCGAAGAAACCCGCGACCTGGCGAAGGCTGTGGCCGAGTACAAACCGGCTGCCAAGTAAACCGCCCTTGAACCGGACTGCCATTGCGGTGCCATGCGCGCTGCAATGGTTTCTTGTTGCCGTTCACCCCCAGGCCATGCCTCACGGGCTCTCACCTCCAGCGCACACGAGAGCAGGTTTCCGAAATGCGCGATTTCTGATGATCCGAAAGAGACAACAATGACTGACGCTGATCGCATCAAATACCTGCGCATTGCCCTGGTGCTGATAGGGGTGACGTTCACTTTCGGCTTGTGGCCGCTCACCGTCGTCTGGCCTTCAGGCTGGTCGTGGCATGCGGAAGGGCGTTCGTATTACCTGGAGATGATCCTCGCCCTTTATGCAACGCTGGGGATCTTCCTCATGCTCGCCGCCCGTAACCCTCTCTTGCACCGCAGCCTCATCTGGTTTACCGTCTGGTCCAGCATTGCACACGGCGGGGTGATGGCAGTTCAGTCGTTTCAGGGCCACCACAACATGGGGCACCTCTGGGGTGATGTCCTGGCGCTGTTCGCGGTGGCGGCTGTGCTGGCATTGCTGACTCCCCGCGAAGGTTAAGCCGAAAGAATCCCATGCCCAAGCTTATACGCCCTGCTTCCCGGATACTGCCATCTGCTCTGTTTTTCATAGCTGCTTGCGCACTACCCATATGGTCTGCAGCCGGAAACATTTCCATTCAAGTGCTCGACAAGGAAGGCAAGCCGGCGCCGGACGCCGTAGTCGTCGTGGTGCCTTCCGCCAAAACCGGGGCGCCCCAAAGCCCTTTGCCCGCCCAGGTGACGATCTACCAGGAAAAGATGCGTTTTGTGCCGGCAGTCAGCGTGGTGGCGCTGGGCGCCAAGGCCCAGTTCGTCAACAACGATCCGTGGGAACACCATGTGCGCGGCTCGGCCGCCGGCGCAGCGCAGTTCAACGCAACGCCGGGCGAGGGGTTCGAGCTCCGGCTCGACGGCAAGCCCGAAAGCAAACCTGCCAAAACCGCTGATGCCACTTTCAACAAGGCCGGCGCCGTGCTGCTGGGCTGCCACATTCACGGCTCGATGCGCGGCCATGTGTACGTAAGCGAGTCGCCCTGGGCCGTGCTGACAGGCGCCGACGGCGTAGCGCAGGTCGAGCAGTTGCCCGAAGGCGCTGCGCAGATCAAGGTCTGGCATGCCGACCAGTTGATCGACATCGCCCCGCAGGCCTATACCGTGACCGCGTCGCCCGGCAAGCTCACGCTGCAGCTGAGCGTGGTGCCGCGCCGCCGCCGGATTTAGCCGGCCGTATCCAGAAACCTTTCGAGGCTTTTTTTGCTTCTTTCAGGCCTTTCGGGCCGTTGACAGAAGCTTTCACGAAACTTACATTGAAGCTTCCGCACGGAGGCTTTATGTCTGACCCCTCTGACCCGTCCAAGGCATCACTACCTGCCCGGTCGCCGTACTGGCACCCCATCACGCTGGCACAGTTGCAACGCGTCAAGGACTGGCGCGAGGCGCAGCGAGCGGCGCACCCGCTTGAATGCCAGCTCTGGGAGATAGTGCTGACGGCCTGGGTGATGGGCTGGATGGGCTGGCTGCCGGCCTTTACCTTTGAGGCGGCCTGGGCCTACCCGCTGTGCGTGCTCGGCACACTGGCGCCGCGAATGTATGTCTATGTTCGGGCACGGGCGCACATTGCGCGGCGTCTCAGGTGTGACTGGCTGGACCTTGTGGCATAGAGAAGCCTCACTTAGAGTGGCGGCATGAACGCCACCCCCCTCCCCCCTCTTACCTGCTTCACCCTCAACATCACCGGCCACGTCGCCCACCTGGTGCTGAACCGCCCCGAGGCGATGAACACCATGCACCCGAGCTTCTGGCGCGAGCTGGATGCGGCGCTCACGCACATCCACAAGGCCGGCGAGGCGCGCGTGCTAGTGATCTCCAGCACCGGCAAGCACTTCAGCGCCGGCATGGCGCTGGAAACCTTTGGCAGCGACATTGCCATGGACGACAAAAGCCCCGAAGGCCGAGCTGCCATCTTTGACATGCTGGGCGACATGCAGGCCACCTTCACCAAGCTGGAGACGCTGCGCATTCCGGTAATTGCAGCCATCCAGGGCGGCTGCATAGGAGGGGCCGTCGACATGGTGACGGCCTGCTGCCTGCGCTACGCCACGGCCGACGCATTCTTCTGCATCCAGGAAATCAACATCGGCATGGTGGCCGACGTGGGCAC
>NZ_JBFUGX010000335.1:0-4654 GCF_056402675.1 Polaromonas sp. P3_C2
GCGCCAGCCTGGCGTCGACAGCTTTGACCTGTCAGATAGTGCTTCTTTGAAGCGCCTAACGTTCGATTCTCGAGGGCTTGCATCCATTGCCCAGTCCAACTTCTCGCTTTCATACATCCTCGAAAGCAACACCAGTCCTCACTACCGCTCTATTTGCATCACTTCAGCAGGCCGGGTAAGTGTCAAAAAATACGGAGGAGTCAGCGCATGTCCATGAGTCGCCAGCGAGGTGCAGGCCTGATCGAGGCCTTGATCGCCATGCTTATTCTTTCCATCGGTGTGCTCGGCATGGTCGGCATGCAGACGGCTTCGCTCAAGTACGAGCAAACCGGATGGGTGCGATCGGCGCTGTCGTCCAGCATCAGCAGCTTTGCGGATCGCATCAGGGCAAATGCCAGTGCGGACGCAACCGCTTATAACTTCTCCCGCACCTACGCCGCTGAACGTACATCCATTGATGGAACCCCGACCTACCTGAACCCGGCCAAAGATTGCAACACTGCAACCTGTACCCCGACCGAGCTGGCGGCCTATGACATCACTATCTGGCGTCTTGACCTGAACAACCAGCTGCCGGGCGCGGTGGGCATCGTAACGCCCACCGGAACCAAAGGCGTGGACTTGCGCTTCCTGGTGACCGTTGCCTGGTATAGCAAAGACAACCTGGACGGTACAGGTACAACACTGCGTTCACCCGACATATGCACGGCGACCACCACAGGAATCGCCGCAAGAAACTGCTGCCCCACTGCACTGGGAACGGCTACCGCCCTGGCCGGCGTTCAATGCGCCAATCTTGAGATGATTCCATGAAGACACTTCACATCGGAATGGCGCAGCCGCGCTACCGCCAACGCGGTTTGACACTGATCGAGCTGCTGGTCAGTCTGGTCATCGGCCTGGTCCTCGCCCTCGCGGCAGCGGCGGCATATCTGGGCACCCGCTCGGCCGCTACAGCCTCAGCCAATATGGCGATGCTCAATGAGACCGGCAAGCTTGCACTGGACATGATTGGCCGCGACCTTCAGATGGCGGGTTTCTACCCCATGATCATGTCCACCACCTCCGCGGCCTCAGGTAATTTGGGGGGATTCACCAATACCAAATACTC
This sequence comes from Polaromonas sp. P3_C2, assembly GCF_056402675.1. Taxonomy (NCBI): domain Bacteria; kingdom Pseudomonadati; phylum Pseudomonadota; class Betaproteobacteria; order Burkholderiales; family Comamonadaceae; genus Polaromonas; species Polaromonas sp. P3_C2. The sequence continues at coordinate 1,112 of NZ_JBFUGX010000335.1, forward strand.
AACCGCCGTGGCCTATAACCAGGGGCTGTTTGGGTGCGACGGCGCGGTGTTCAATCCCACAACCAGGGCTTGCGGCAGCACGGTAGCCACTGCGCCAGATTCGGTTGTGATCAACTATTTCACCATGCCAGAGCTGGATGCATCGACCTTTGGGAGTGGGTTCGACTGCCTGAGGCAATCTGTTGACCTTGATCCCAACAATGCGGCGCAGATTGCCGATGGACGGCCGCGCTACGTATCCAACCGTTTTGGCCTGGTCGCTACCAGCTATACGGCCCAGGGCGTCGGCGGTACCACCCGGACAGTGAATACCAAGAGCCTCGGATGCAACGGCAATGGAAAAAACCCGGAAGACACCATTTATCAACCGATTTTTGAAGGCATTGAAGACATGGTGATCCGATATGGGGTGGCCGGGACAGCTGGGACGTCTCCGGAGACCTACCATACCGCTGCCGAAGTGACTGCATTGCCCGATGTCGCGGGCTTCACATCATGGCAGCGCGTAACCGCCATCAGGGTGTGTTTGCTGACCCGTACGCCGGAAAACTCGCGCACCCAGGACAAGGCAGGCTCCTTGCGCAGCTATGCCAACTGCCGGGGCGCCAACATCACCTACGCGGCCACCGACCGGACTATTTACAAGAAATACGAGCGCGTATTTGCCATTCGAAATAACTTGACAGGTATTTACTGATGCGAGCCGGCATGCCAATCACTACAGCGCGCCTCGAAAGAGGAGTGTCCCTCCCTATAGTCTTGATGTTCCTGCTGGTCATCACGATTCTCGGGACCATCGGGATGCGACGCGCAACCACGGGTGAAACGCTCTCGAGAAACCAACTCGACTACGAAGTCGCCCGCCAGGCCACAGAAGCCGCACTACGCGACGCAGAGCGCGACTTGAAATTGGCAGGCCCTCTGCGTCCCAATGCCTTGTGTGCGCGCGACGACGACAGGCCCATAAAAGAAAAAACCATGGGGCCCTACTTCGACCCAAGCTGCCCCAGAGGGCAGTGCCGGAACCCACTGGACTATTACTACACGAGCAACTACACCACCGTCACCAACCCTGAACCCTGGTGGCCGACCATCAACGGGAAAAAAGGGCTGTGGGAAGGTCCGCCTGCCACGCCCAGCGCAAAACCAAGCGACGCGGCAGGTGCAGGCACCAATTGCACCTTCACCGGTGCGGTACCCCTGGGCACCTTTACCGGTGTTGCCAGATTTGCCGGTGTGGCAAGGCAGCCTGAATACCTGATGGAATATTTCAAAGGTTCTGCAGGCGATGACATCGTCATTCGCATCAGTGCCCGTGGTTTCGGGGCAGACATCAACACTGAAGTTGTAATGCAAACCTATTACCGTCCTTTTCTCCCAAGCAATTAAGGAAAATCCGTGAAAAAAATTATCACCATTGCCGGATTTTTGTTTGCGGCGCTCACTTCGCAAGGGGTGGCATTTGCACAGGCACTGACCCCGGCCATTCCGCCAAACATCGTGACCTCGTCGCCGAGGCCCATGATCATGCTGAACATGTCGAAAGACCATCAGCTTTTTTACCGGGCGTACGACGAGTTCTCGGATCTTGACGGCGACGGAATTCCCGAAACAACTTACAAGCACAGCTTTAACTACTACGGGTATTTCGATTCCTATAAATGCTATAGCTACAGCGGCACGACAAACCGCTTTGCCCCCGTTAGCACCAACACGGACAAATATTGCACGGGCAACTGGAGCGGCAACTTCCTGAACTGGGCCACCATGACCCGCATGGACGTGGTGCGCAAGGTGCTGTACGGCGGCTTGCGTTCCACCGACACCAATGCACTGACCATTCTGGAGCGTACCAGCCTGCCGACAGATGCCCATTCATTCGCCAAGTATTACAAGGGCGACGATCTGGATCAACTCACCCCTTTTACCGCCAGCCAGCTTGCGGCTTCGAGCGTCATCAGCAACGACAACACCAATAATGCGCGACGCCTTATTGAGTTTACGTTCAATTCCAACAAGGCTCACAAGAACAATCCCGGCACCGCGCCGGCCGCAGCTATTGCCACCACTTGCCAAACTCTGGTTGAAACTTACTATGGCGGCGCAACCAATGCCCCCCCTCAGTACAACTGCGTGACGCATTCCGTCGCCCAGGCCACCACATTCAATGTCGAGGTCGGCGACCAGATCAGGGCAGTGAACACGCCCACGCCAACCCAATACATGGAAGGTGTTGCAGTGGCCGTCGACCCTGCCTGGATCACCATGGTGGTCACGCCAACGGGTTATGTCGGTGCCACCGCCGGAACACCGACACTGACCATCAAGCAATGGACCATACAGAATCTGACCCAGACCTCAGCCACCATCTGCAACACCACGCTGGGTGACAACCTGACCGCCAACTCGCCGTTCAATACCAACACAACAGGCAACGGCGATTCACACACCAACGCCAACCCGCCCTTGATGCGAATCGCCAAGGGCGACTACCAGCTCTGGAATGCCAATGAGCGGTGGCAGTGCCATTGGAGTGGAGAAAAATCCGCCTCCAACGGCAATAACGTAGGCGTTACGGGACTGGGCTCCGGCTCCAGCAATCCCACAAAGGGCACCCAGGGGGTCGTCATTGGCGCCACTGGCCCTGACTTTATCGTGCGGGTCGAGGTTTGCGCATCGGCGCTGCTGGGTACAGAAAATTGCAGGCAATATCCGTCCGCGAATTTCAAGCCAATCGGCTTGTTGCATGAGTACGGGGAAGGCAACCTTGCCGAATTCGGGCTGATGACCGGCTCCTTTGCCAAAAATATCAGCGGCGGCGTCCTTCGAAGTAATTTGCAGTCGTTCCAAAATGAAGTGAACTACACCACCGATGGCACGTATACCTCCGCGCAGGGCATCGTTTACACCATCAACAAGCTGCGCGTTTACGGATATCGCTATAGCGACGGCACCTACATTGGTGACGGCAACTGTACTTTCCAGCTGACCTCGCTAACGGACAACCAGTGCACCAGCTGGGGCAACCCCATGGGTGAGATGTTCACCGAAACGCTGCGCTATCTTGGCGGCCTGTCGCCAAGCGGCACTTATGACTACACACAAACCGGCTCGAAAGATGCCGCCATGGGCCTGCCCAAACCGGCATGGGTTGACCCGGTGAACCGGGCTAATGCCGCCGCCAAAACAGCGGCCGATGCCATTTTCGGCCAGGGCCAGTGCCGCGCCATCAATGCCATTAACTTCAATGCCAGCGTGACGTCTTATGACAACAACACCAGCACTCAATGGAGTCCTTTCGCCACATTGCCGGGCAGCCCAAGCCTGGTCAACATGATCAATGTGATTGGTACGGATGAAGGAATTCATGGCAACAAGTTTTTCATCGGAAACAATGGCACCACAAACGATGGAACCTGTACCGGCAAGACAGTTTCCACGCTGGCTGCGGTAGATGGTCTGTGTCCTGACGCCCCAACGTATGCGGGCTCGTATGCGCTGTCTGGTGCTGCCTATTGGGCCAGAACCAACGCCGTGCGGACG
>NZ_JBFUGX010000336.1:0-4645 GCF_056402675.1 Polaromonas sp. P3_C2
ATCCGGGCAAGGGAATGCGAACTTTTGGGTTGCCGAGGAATCCATCTGTCTTGCCCAGCAGGGCGACGGCGGCGACAGCGCCCTTTTCAAGGGCTGTTTTCAGGCCGGCGCTGGCGTCGGCATTGCTGATGCCGGACAGGTCTCCCAGCGAAAGTGCGTGGGCCTGGTGGTAAGCGGCCAATATCAGTGCGCCCAACGCGCTGACGCCGGCCTGGTTAAAATTGCGACGTTGCATGATGAGGTCCTTCCAATGAAATTGACATCCCGCCTGACAGTATGCCGCACGGCACTGGCCGGTATTTTGGCTGTGGCGGCCCTTGCCTGCCTGCCGGGATGTGGCGGCGCCGAGGCCGCGCCGGAGTCGACCTTTGTGTTGCTGGACGGTAGCAAAAAAACCACCGCCGACCTCAAAGGCAAGGTCACCCTGGTCAATTTCTGGGCCACGAGCTGTGTGACCTGCGTGGCAGAAATGCCGAAGGTCATCTCGACCTACAACAAATACCAATCCCAAGGCTACGACACGCTGGCCGTGGCCATGAGCTACGACCCACCCAGCTATGTCGTCAATTACACGCAAACGCGCCAGCTGCCCTTCAAGGTGGCGATCGACAACACAGGCGCAGTGGCCAAAGCATGGGGCGATGTCCAGCTCACACCCACCACCTACCTGGTCAACAAGCGCGGCGAGATCGTCAAGCAGTACGTGGGTGAGCCCGACTTTGCGGCGCTGCACCAGCTGATCGAAAAACTTCTCAAAGAGACCTGATAAGCGTTCCCCGCCCGAAAAAAAGGCCTGTTTCAGCAATGAAACAGGCCTTTTGACCATATGGGACGGGCGCAACCAGCTATGAATTTAATAGCAGCACCCATGTCCACGATTTAGCCAGCAGGGGCCGCGGGTCTGGCTTCGCCGGGCGCAAGGCGCCTGTCCCCCTGAGGGGGAGAGGAAGCTACACGAAGTGAGCTTCAACAGAGGGCTACTGAGCCCGAAACGCGTCGTGGCAAGCCTTGCAACTGCCGGCCGTAGCCGTAAAGGCGGTCTTCAGGTTGTCAAGGTTGCCGGTCTTGGCCGCGGCGGCCAGCTTGGCGGTCTCTGCGACCAGCTTTTCGTGGCCTTCCTTGAACTTGGCTTGTTCAGCCCAGATTTCAGGCTTGGCCTTGGTATTGCCGCCTTTGTCGGTGCCAGGCCCAAAGCCAGCCCACGGGAGCTTGGCCATGTCGGCCACGATCTCGGCGTTTTCCGCAGCGACTTTGGCGTCGAAGGGGACACGGCCGTTGGCCATGGCACCGACACGACCGAAATGCTGGCCCATGACAAACAACGCGCTTTGGCGATATTTGATGGCGTCTTCGGGTTTGGCAAACTGCGCGGAGGCCGGAGCAGCCATGGCCATTAAAGTGGCGGCTGCGGCGATACAGGCAAAAGCTTTCATGGGTTTCCTCGTAGGTTTTTTCTTAAGATGGGGCAATGGCAACACACTTTGCCTGTTGCCATAGGGCTGAGTTTAGCCAGACCAGATAAGTTCCGCAGGAACTTATGCGCTACGGGAAAGCACCAAGTGGCAGCGAGGCCGTATCAAGAGCACCGTTGCATACAACAATCACAAAACGAGGAGTGAGCATGTACACCAATAAAAATCTTCACAAGGTGCGCGTCTGGGATTTTCCCACGCGATTTTTTCACTGGGCGCTGGTGGCTTGTGTGCTTGGGCTGGCCATTACCGGCACCATCGGTGGCAACGCCATGGTCTGGCATTTCCGGTTTGGCTATACCGTGCTGGCCCTGCTGCTGTTTCGCATTGTCTGGGGCCTGGTGGGTGGGCGCTGGTCTCGCTTTGGGGCATTCATCTATGCGCCCCAAAGTGTCATCAACTACCTCAAGGGCCAAGGTAAACCCGAACACGGTGTCGGCCACAGCCCGATAGGCGCTGGTTCGGTGTTCGCCATGCTGGGATTTCTGGTGGCCCAGGTCGGCACGGGCCTGCTGAGCGACGATGAAATTGCCTTTGCCGGCCCGCTGACACGTTTTGTCTCCAACGCCACCGTCGGCCTGGCAACCAACTATCACAAGAACATTGGCAAGTGGGTGCTTCTGGCTTTGGTGGTATTGCACATCGCGGCCATCGTTTATTACCTGACCCGCAAACACAACCTGGTCGGCGCCATGTTGCATGGCGACAAGGAGCTGGTGGTGCCGGCCCCGCCATCGCGGGACGACACGGTCTCGCGCCTGGCTGCGGCGCTGATCCTGGCGGTCTGCGGCGGCGTGGCTTACTGGGTGTCTACACTGGCCGCGCCTGCATTTTGATGTCTCCGGCCGGGGCGTCCCGGGCCTGCTCTCCAGTTGCAAATCACGGTAAACTGGTTGTCGACTTCTCCCCGCCGATCCGTGCAACGCCCCTCCATCCAGTTCATCACGCCCGACACGCCGGCGCAGCTGGCCGCCACGCGCCTGATTTTTCGCGAGTATGCGGAGCAGCTGGGCATTGACCTGTGCTTCCAGAATTTTGAGGCCGAACTGGCCGAACTGCCCGGTGAGTACGATGACCCTGAGGGTGCGCTGCTGCTGGCCCTGGTCGACGGCGAAGTCGCCGGCTGTTGCGCGCTGCGGGCACTGGACTCGGTCGATTACCCGAATGCCGGGGAAATGAAGCGGCTGTATGTACGCCTGCCGTTTCGCCGCCTCGGTCTGGGCCGGCAGCTGGCGGAGGCGACTTTGGACGCGGCGCGCGTGGCGGGCTATTCCTCGGTGCTGCTGGACACGCTGGACGACATGGAATCGGCGCGCGCCCTGTATGCCGAGCTGGGATTCTCCGAGATACCGCCCTACTATCACAACCCGATCCCGGGCGCACACTATCTCAAGGTCGATTTTTAGGAAAAACATGCTGCAGGCCAATAGGACCTTGCGCAAGCAGCTATGTTATTGATAGCAATTAACTGGCCGACGTCAATCCGCCATCACCAGCAGAGCAAAAAAAAGCCGCTGACAAAGAGGCAGCGGCTTTGACAGACCCCCGTAAGGGCCAGGGGGCAGCGTGATCAGCCTTTGGCCTGCGCCAGCAACGTGGCGGCATCACTGACTTCAAACTTGCCTGGGCCTTCAACATTCAGGCTGGCGACCTTTCCATCCTTGACCAGCATGGAGTAGCGGTTGCTGCGCAGGCCCATGCCGCGCGCCGTCAGGTCCAGCGTCAGGCCCGTGGCCTTGGCGAACTCTGCACTGCCATCGGCCAGCATGCGCACCTTGTCGCCGGTCTTCTGGTCGCGTGCCCAGGCGCCCATGACAAACGCATCGTTCACGCTCAGGCACCAGATCTCGTCGACACCTGCAGCCTTCAGCTCCGCGAACTTCTCCACGTAACCGGGCACGTGCTTGGCCGAACAAGTAGGCGTGAACGCGCCAGGAAGTGCGAACAGCGCAATGGTCTTGCCGGCAGTGGCCTTGGCCACGTCGACCGGGTTGGGACCAATGCTGCAGCCATTGCCTTCAACTTCAGAAAATTCCATCAGCGTGGTGGCCGGAAGGGTGTCGCCTACTTTGATCATGGTGTGCTCCTCAAGAATGGATGGGTTGTGAATGAAGTGGGGAAATCAACCCCGAAGTGTAGTGCGGCGGCGGCAAGCGTGTGCTCACTGTGCCAAAGGCGGCGCGCACGTGAAGGTCATACTTCGAAAGCCCGGAGGGACGGCGGCACACCAGCGGCATCGCAGAAGGCACAAACAAAAACGGCCCACCGAAGTGAGCCATTTTTTTGAGCGTGACCGGAGTCAGCCTTAAGTTGAACTCAAGACTTAAACGACCGCAGCCTTTTCAACCAGACGGGTCACAACCCAGTTCTTGGTCTTGGAGATCGGGCGGCTTTCGGTGATCTCGATCACATCACCTGTGTGGTACTCGCCTTTTTCGTCATGGGCGTGGTACTTGCTGGACAGCGATACGATCTTGCCGTACAGCTCGTGCTTCACACGACGCTCAACCAGAACCGTGACGGTCTTGGCGCGCTTGTCGCTCACCACCTTGCCGATCAAGGTGCGCTTGAGGGATTTTTTAGCTTCCGTCATTTTTTGGCTCCTTGCTTGACGATGGTTTCGGCCAGGATAGTCTTGGCGCGAGCGATGCTGCGACGCGTGGAACGTAGCGTGGAAAGGTTGGTCAGTTGCTGCGTGGCTTTTTGCATGCGCAGGCCAAAGTGGGCTTTTTGCAGCTCTTTGACTTCGGTTTTCAGGCCGGCAACGTCTTTTTGGCGCAGTTCAGTAGATTTGGTCATTGTCATTTCCCCTTACTGGCCAATCATGCGGCTGACGAAGGTGGTGCGCAGCGGCAGCTTGGCGGATGCCAGGCGGAACGCTTCGCGGGCCAGCTCTTCAGGCACACCAACGATTTCAAAGACGATCTTGCCGGGCTGGATTTCAGCCACGTAGTACTCTGGGTTACCTTTACCGTTACCCATACGCACTTCAGCAGGCTTTTGGGAAATCGGCTTGTCCGGGAAGACACGGATCCAGATACGGCCGCCACGTTTGACGTGACGGGAAATCGCACGGCGTGCGGCTTCAATTTGACGGGCCGTCAGACGGCCACGGTCAGTGCATTTGAGACCGAAGTCACCGAACGCAACCGAGGAACCCCGGGTTGCGATGC
>NZ_JBFUGX010000337.1:0-4607 GCF_056402675.1 Polaromonas sp. P3_C2
GCGCAGGGCCCAGTGGGCGCCGGCCAGCACGCTGTCGATCAGCGGCACGCTCACCCCGGGTTGCAGGGTCGCGGCCATGCCTGCCAGGCCCGCGCCGCCCAGAATGACGGCCTGCGCGCCCAGCTGGCGCACCGCGTCGCGGCAGGCCTGGGCGAGCAGGGTGCGCGCGGCGGCAGGGTCGGCCGCCAGCTGCGCGCCGGTCGGCGCAACGGTGTGGATGCCGGCCAGCGAAGGCGCATGGCCCAGCGCCTGGGCCAGCCGCTGCAGCATTGGCCCCCAGCGCTCGCCCCCGGTGACGATGGCAAAGCGTCCATGGCGCGCCGCCTCGATGAAGGCCGCCTCGGCCAGGCCGGTCACCGGCACCGGGCTGCTTTCGCGTAGCGCCAGCAGGCCAGGGTCGCCAAAGCAGCCGATCAGCACCGCATCAGGCGTTTCAGGTGCGCCACCCGTTTCACCTGTGCCGGCCAGCGCAGCGGCCCAGGCGTCCAGTGTGGCGTGGGAGGCAACGGCGTAGCTGGCTTCATCCGAGATATAAGGTGCACCGAAACGCGCGGTGGCGGTGCGCACGTTCACATGCAGCCCGGCGGCGGCTTGCACGTGGGTCTGCAGCAGCGCACTGACCGAAGCCGAGGTGTTGGGGTTAATGACTAGTAGTCTGCGCACGGTTAGGAATTCACCCTCGGTCAGCCAAACAGAGTGGACAGGTCGGGCGCATCGTCGGCCGGCGGCGTGAACTGCAGCTGCGACTCCAGCCGCGTCAGGTGTTCGCGCATGTGGCGCGCGGCTTCCTGGACGTCGCGCAGGCGAATTGCGTCCAGCAGCTTGCGGTGCTCGCGGCAGCCGCAGGCGGCGGCTTCGTCGCGGCTGTCCTTGTGGGACGTGCTGTAGGTCATCAGGATCAGCGACGTGCGCGAGGTCAGCTCGCGCAGGATGCGGCCCAGCGTCTGGTGGCCCGCGCGTTCGGCGATCTGCAGGTGAAAGTCGCCCGACAGGCGGATCGCGCGGTGCATGTCGCCGGCCAGGCGCGCGGCCTCTTCGTCGTCAATGCAGCGTTTGAGCTGTTGCATGTCGGCCTCGCTCGCCTTCGCAATGAAGAGCTCCACCAGCGTGGGTTCAATCAGCCGGCGCACCTCAAAAACTTCGCGCGCCTCCTGCTCGGTGGGCTGGGCCACGGTGGCGCCGCGGTTGGGAATGAGGGTAACGACCTGCTCATTGGCCAGACGCACCAGCACCGGGCGGATGCGCGTGCGCGACACACCAAAGGCGCCGGCCAGTTTGTCTTCGACCAGCTTGGTGCCCGGCGGCAGGCGGTGGTCCAGGATGGCCGAGATCACGCGCTCATACATCTCGCTGTCGGTCAGGGGGGTTGCCTGGGTTACGGGCGTTGCCTCGCTCATCGGGTGCCTTTCTTTTGCCGGCGGCCCAGCCACCAGGCCAGGCCCAGTGCCAGCGCCATGACCAGCAACGACACCACAGTGGTGACGGTACCCAGAGCATAAATGGACGGCGTGGTGACGGTGGTGGTCAGCCCCTGCAGCTCCAGCGGCAGGGTGTTTACGTCGCCGATAGCCTGCGAGGTGCGGGCGATTTCGTCCCAGCTCAGGGTAAAACCAAACATGCCGATGCCCACCACCGACGGCGCGATCAGCGGCATCACCACATGCCGGAAGCCCTGCCACGGCGTGGCGCCCAGGTCGCGCGCGGCTTCTTCGTAAGCCGGGTTGAAGCGGTTGAAAATCGCGAACATGATCAAAAGGCCAAAGGGCAGCGTCCAGGTCAGGTGCGCACCCAGCGCCGAGGTGAAGAGCCCCAGCGATGTGCCGTAGCCCTCCAGCGCATCGGCCATGCCGAAAGCCTCCAGTGCTTTCTTGACGCCGGTGTCGAGCAGGCGGAACTCCAGGCCAATACCCAGTGACACGATGATCGACGGCATGATCAGGCTGGCCACCACCACAAAAAACAGCGTGTTGCCGCCCGCAAGTTTCTTGCGAAAAGCCAGGCCGGCCAGCACCGACAGCAGCACCGTGAAAGCCATCACGGCCAGGCCCAGGCCCAGCGAGCGCTTGAGCGCCGCGCCGATGTCGACCACGCCCAGCCCTTCGGCCAGCTTGTAAAACCAGTGCAGCGACACGCCGCGCAGCGGAAACGTCAGCCCGCCTTCAGGCCCCTGAAAACTCAGCACCACGATGACAAACATCGGGCCATACAGGAACAGCACAAACAGCGCAAAGAATGCGGCCAGGAACCAGAAGCCGGCGGAGCGTTTTTCGGACATAGTTAGAACCTTCGCAGAAGGGGCCGCAGCGCCGGGCCGCCCCAAGCAAGGCCAGCCCCCTCGGGGGGCAGCGCAGTACACGAAGTGACAAGCGTGGGGGTCATAGCTCTTTTCGAATGTCGACCAGCCGCGTTAAAGCCCAGATGATCATCAGCACGATGGCCAGCAGGATTACCGCATTGGCCGCCGCCAGCGGAAATTGCAGGTAAGAGGTCTGCACCTGGATGATCTTGCCGATGGAGGCAATCTGCTGGCCGCCCATGACGCCGATGGTCACGAAGTCGCCCATCACGATGGTGATGACAAAAATCGAGCCGATGATGATGCCCGTGCGCGACAGCGGCACGATGACATTCCACAGCGTTTGYCAGGCCGAGGCGCCGCTGTCATTCGCCGCTTCGATCAGGCTGCGGTCTATGCGCATCATCGAATTGAAGATCGGCACGATCATGAACATGGTGTAGAGGTGCACAAACGCCAGCACCACCGAAAAATCAGAAAACAGCAGCCACTCCACAGGTTGGTTCACGATGCCCAGGCCCGTCAGGCTCTGGTTCACCAGGCCGTTGCGGCCCAGCAGCGGCACCCAGGAAATCATGCGGATCACATTGGACGTCCAGAACGGGATCGTGCACAACACGAACAGCAGCGTCTGCACGCTTTGCGAGCGCACATAAAAAGCCAGAAAGTACGACACCGAAAACCCCGTCACCAGCGTGATCAGCCAGACCAGGAAACTGAACTTGAAGGTCGACAGATACGTCTTGAAGGTGACACACATCTCCGACGTGTTGCCGCAACCTTCAAAGACGGCGAAGTAATTCTTCAGCGTAAAGCCGGGCAGCAACTCATACTCATTGAAGTCCCAAAAGCTCACCATCAACACCAGCGCCAGTGGCACCAGAAAGAACACCACAAACACCGCCGTCAACGGCGTAGCCTGCCACCAGGCCGCAAGGCTGCGCCCCGGCGCCTTGGCCGGACTCGAATGGGCAGTGATTGCAGGTGTGCTCATAAAAATCCAAATGGTTGAGTTGCGCTTACCGCCGGCGTCCGGTATCAAGGGCAAGCGAAGCGAAGCCCGTTCCAGGACACGCGGAACCGGCTTAGCCGGGCCGCAGTGTCGTCCCCTGTAGGGGAGAGGCCGCTACACGAAGTGAGCGACCACAGGGGGGTACTTATTTACGCAGCGACGAACTCATTCCATTTCTGCACCATGTAATTGTTCTCGTCCATGACCGCATTCCAGCAGGCGATGCCGCCCATGCGGGCTTCATAGCTGCCGCCGTCGCGCACCGCGCCGGTCTTGGCCAGCACATCGCCATTCGGGCTCTTGATGTCCTGCGAAGCCGGCTTGCCTTCCATCCAGTAGGCCCACTCATACGCTTCCATCTTGGCCTTGGCGGTTTCCAGCACGGCGCTGTAATAGCCCTGGCGGTTCAGATACGCGCCGGCCCAGCCGTCGAGGAACCAGTTGATGAACTCATAGGCACCGTCCAGCTTCTTGCCCGACAGCGTAGCGGGCAGGCCAAAGCCGGCGGCCCAGGCGCGGTAGCCTTCTTTCAGCGGCTGGAAGTTGCAGGCGATGCCCTTGGTGCGCACGGCCGTCACGGCGGGGCTCCACATCGACTGGATCACCACTTCGCCCGAGGCCATCAGGTTGACCGACTCATTGAAGTCTTTCCACAGCGCGCGGAACTGCCCGGCCTTCTTGGCTTCAATCAACGTGGCGATCGTCAGGTCGATCTCTTTCTTCGTCATGTTGCCCTTGTCCGGGTACTTGTAGATGCCCTTGGCCTCTACCACCATGGCGGCGTCCATGATGCCGATCGACGGAATGTTCAGGATGGCGGCCTTGCCCTTGAACTCGGGGTTCAGCAGCTCGGCCCAGGAGCTGATGGGGCGCTTGATCAAATCGGGGCGAATGCCCAGCGTGTCGGCGTTGTAGACCGTGGGAATGAGCGACATGAACTGCGTCGGGCTCTTGGCGAAGACCTTGCTCTTTTCGCCTTCCAGGTAAATCACTTTCTTGGGCGCGGTGCCCTGGTCGCCCACGGCCTTGCCGGCCACGGTGCCGGTGGTGAAGAGCGTGGTGATCTTGTCGGCGTTCTTGATGCGCTTGGTGTCAATGCCCTTCAGGTTGCCCGTGGGCACGATTTTCTTGAGCGAGAAGTACTCGGTGTCGATCAGGTCAAAGCTGTTGGGCGCGGTCACGGCGCGCTTGGTCACGTCGTCGGTGGTCACGGCCACGTACTGAATCGTGATGCCGGTGTCGGCCTTGAACTTCTCGGCGATGGCCTTGTCCTGGTTGACGGCGGTGCCCAGGTAGCGC
>NZ_JBFUGX010000338.1:0-4602 GCF_056402675.1 Polaromonas sp. P3_C2
AGGTTGGACCAGCTGGTCTTGACCCACTCAGGCTTCACACCCAGGCTGGCCGTGAGGGAGGCCATCAGGTCCACGTCGATACCTTCAAACGTGCCGTCGGGCTTCTGGAAGCTGAAGGGCTTGTAGTCGCCCGGCGTGCAGATGCGCAGCACGCCGGCTTTTTGCACGCTGTCCAGGCTGGAGGCCGGAGCGACGCTGACCGCCGTCTGGGCATATGCCCCCGTCACCGCAAAAAATGCAGCGGTGGCGACACCCAATGCGGCCAGGCGATGGGGCAGTTGCGGGCAAAGTGACATGGCAATCTCCGTGAGGTTGGGGGATGGAAAAACTTTATTGTGCGCTTGCCTTGGCGCCCGACAAAACCCCGCGGCGCATCTGGTCCAGCTCGATGCTTTCAAACAGCGCCTTGAAATTGCCTTCGCCGAAACCGTCGTCGCCCTTGCGCTGGATGAACTCGAAGAAGATCGGGCCGAGCTGGTTTTCACTGAAGATCTGCAGCAGCAACGCGCCCTTTTTTCCATCCACCAGGATCTTGCGCTTCTTCAAATCGGCCACGCTCTCGCCGTGTCCGGGGATGCGTTTGTCGACCAGCTCGTAATAGGTGTCGATCGTGTCCAGCAGCTTCACGCCGCTGCTGCGCAATGCATCCACCGTAGTGAACAGGTCGTTGCTGCCCATGGCGATGTGCTGGATGCCTTCGCCCTGGTAGCGGTCCAGGTACTCCTGAATCTGGCCGGCTTTTTCGTTGCCCTCTTCGTTGATCGGGATGCGGATCTTGCCGCAGGGGCTGGTCATGGCCTTGCTCTTCACGCCGGTGACCTGGCCTTCGATGTCGAAGTAGCGGATTTCGCGGAAATTGAAGAGCCGTTCGTAAAAGCCGGCCCATTCGTCCATGCGGCCGCGGTGCACGTTGTGCGTCAGGTGGTCGATATACGTCAGGCCGTGGCCGGCGGGGTTCAGCGCGTCACCCTGCACGCCGGGCAAGGCTTCAAAGTCCACGTCGTAAAAGCCGATGTTGCCGATGTCGCCGGGTTGCGCGCCGTTCTTGCCGCGCCATTTGTCGATGAAGTAGATGATCGAATCGCCAATACCCTTGATGGCCGGAATGTTCAGCTCACCAGGCGCCGATGTGTGGGCATACCCCCAGGCGCCCAGTGAGATTGCGCGTTCATAGGCGGCCTTGGCGTCCTGCACGCGAAAAGCGATGGCGCAGACGCTGGGGCCGTGCTGGCGCGCAAAGCGCTGGGCAAACGAGTCGGGYTCAGCATTGAGGATGAAGTTGATGCCGCCCTGGCGGTACAGCGTGACATTCTTGTGGCGGTGTTTGGCAATCGGCGTGAAGCCCATGCGCTCGAACAACGCACCCATGGCGACAGGGTCGGGTGCCGCATATTCAATGAACTCAAAACCGTCGGTGCCCATGGGGTTGTCCCAGGCCGCGCCCTGTTCAAAGTTCAGGGCGGTGTCGTCKCGTGCATTCATGCGTGTCTCCAGATAGGTGTGCGTATAAAGTAACTTTAGCGGCGCTGGCGGTCAGTTTTACTGCGAAATGGGGCGTTTGTATTGCTATTGGCGCAGTAAAACTGCAAAATAATCCGCATGGAAGCACTTGACAAGCTTGATCGGCACATTTTGCGCAGCCTGCAGGCCGATGGTCGCGCTACCTTCGATCTGCTCGCCGAGCAGGTGGGGCTTTCACCCAGTGCGGTTCTGCGGCGCGTGAAGCGGCTTGAAGAAAGCGGCGTCATCGACCGCTATGTGGCGCTCGTCAAGCCCGAGGCTGTGGGGCTGGGGCTCACGGCTTACATCAACGTACGGCTGGAAAAGCACACCGAAAGCCACAAGCGCAACCCCATGGACCTGTTCCGGGCCAGCGTGCAGACCTGGCCTGAAGTAGCCGAGTGCGCAGCGCTGACTGGTGAGATGGACTACCTGCTGCGCGTGCTGGTGCAGGACATGGCGCATTACAGCCGTTTCATCATGGACACCCTGCTCAAACATCCCAGCGTGCAGGACTGCAAAACGAGTTTTGTGCTGGACCGGGTCAAGGCGACGACGGCCGTTCCTTTGTGAGCTGAACCGGGGGCGAAGCCGGGGAACCGGCATTTCCATGTGCCTGACTTGCCCGGATGTGCGCGAAAAGTGTTGCCGTATCACAACAATCCACGCGCCGGAGCAACTGAAAGTGTCAGTTTGCTATATTTTTAATAGCCGCCTGCGCCCGTATTTATTGGGAAAAATCCACATAAGGGTGTTTTTTTGAAGCGACCCTCTATTGACGCTGATTCAGAAGCCCCTAGACTGTTGATTCTAGGGAAAACCCTTATATTGAGATCATGGTTACACCCAGCACCCTTTTAAGAGCATCCTATAACGCAGGCAAGGAATTCTTCCGGCCTCCCGTGGAAGAGCGCGCCTCCGCGGCACCTCCAGCGCGTCACGTCCAGCCCGTCATGGTTCCCATCCGCTCGATCGGCCCCAGCCACGGGGAACGCATCGCCACCCATTTGCTGGCCCTGAGCCCCCACGACCGTTACCTGCGCTTTGGCTATTCGGCCAACGATGAGCAGATTCACCGCTATGTGGACGGGCTCAACTTCGAGCGCGACGAGATTTTCGGTATTTACAACCGCAAGCTCGAACTGATCGCCATGGCCCACCTGGCGCATACCACCGACCCCAACCTGAAAAGCTGCGCCGAGTTCGGCGTGTCTGTATTGGCCCAGGCGCGTGGCCGCGGCTACGGCTCGCGTCTTTTTGACCGCGCCGTCATGCACGCCCGAAACAACGGTGTCGACATGATGTTCATCCACGCGCTGAGCGAAAACACCGCCATGCTCAACATCGCACGCAAGGCCGGCGCCACGATCGAACGCGACGGCTCTGAAAGCGAGGCCTACCTGAAGCTGCCGCCGGCCGACCTGGACTCGCGCATGACCGAAATGGTCGAAGAGCAGATCGCCCAGACCGACTACCGCCTCAAGGTTCAGGCCAAGCAGTTCTGGGACCTGCTGGCGATGGTTCAGGAAGTGCGGCAGGGCGTGCGTGATGGACGGGACCGCATGCCGATGTGATGGCTTCAGCCTGGGGCCCGCGCGGGGTCGGCGCAAGAGCCGGCTGCGTGCCGGCTCAACCCAGGCAGCAGGTGCCGTAAGACGTGCTTGGCGCTATCAATTCAATAGCTGCTCGCGCTCATTTCCATTGGCTACGCGCCAAAAATCATCCAAACCTCCGCCACGTGTCCCTGAATGGACACAAACCCAAACAGGAAATACAAAAGCCAACCGCTTCGGCACGCGGCGGCCAATTACGCCTGCGCACCGTCAAGGATTTCAGCTATCCTTAGCCCCTTCACAACTACCGACCGCCCATCACGTGTCCGACGTTCCCCCCAGTCGGTCTTCCAGGCCAGAAGACAAACGCGGCTTTTTGCAGAAGCTCGCTGAAATGCTCCACCCAGGCCCCGACTCGAAGGACGAGTTGATCGAGACCCTGGTGGAAGCCCAGGACAATGACGTCATCGGAGCCCAGAGCCGCGAGATGCTCGAGGGGGTCATCCGCATGGCCGACATGACGGCGGGCGATGTCATGGTGGCAGCCCCGCGCATGGACGTGATCAACATCGACGCGCCGTTCGACGAACTGCTGCACCTGGTGATCGACACCGCCCACTCGCGCTTTCCCGTCTACGAAGGCGAAAAGGAAAACATCCTCGGCATCCTGATGGCCAAGGATCTGCTCAAGCTGCAGCGCGCGCCCGAACTCAACATCAAGGCCCTGCTCCGGCCCGCCGTCTTTGTGCCGGAGAGCAAGGGGCTGAACGACCTGCTGCGTGAATTCCGCGGCAACCGCAACCACCTTGCCATCGTCATTGACGAATTCGGCCGCGTGGCCGGCCTCATCACCATTGAAGATGTGCTCGAGCAGATCGTCGGCGAGATCGAGGACGAATTCGACATTGCCGAAGACGAGGGCGACATCTTCGGCCTCAGCGACCATACCTACCGCGTCAGCGGCGACACCTCCATCGAGCGTGTCAACGAAGCTTTTGGTGTGACGCTGCCCGAAACCGACTTCGATACGATCGGGGGGCTGGTGGCGCATGAGATGGGCCATGTTCCCAAGCGCGGCGAGCATTACGCGCTGGCCGGCCTGCAGTTCACCGTACTGCACACCAAAGGTGGGGCTGTGCGCTGGTTCAAGGTGTCGCCGGTCAACGCCGGCGTCTGACAACGAATTCACGAAAAAAAGGGCGGGCTGACTATGGGACGGGATTCGATTCAAAGCATGATGTCCCATCTCCCCACCTTGCCTGCGTTGCTTGAGCACGCGCGCAACCCGCCGCCGCGCAAAGGCATTTCGCCGTTCCAGATTGCTATTATTTTGATAGCTGGTTGCACCCATGCAGCAAGCATGGCCTGGCCTTTTGATTTTGGTTTTGCACAGGGCCAGCCGCTGTGGTGGCTGCAACTGCTGGCGCTTTTCCTGTTTGCCGCGCAACTTGACAGCTGCCGCTCCTGGAAGCGCGCCGCCTGGATGGGCGGTCTTTTCGGCACGGCGATGTTGTGCAGCACCTTCTGGTGGCTGTTCATTTCCATGCAC
>NZ_JBFUGX010000339.1:0-4584 GCF_056402675.1 Polaromonas sp. P3_C2
CATCAGCACCTGTCGTTCACCGACATGGCTGAGTTTGTAGTCGCCCACATTGGGAATCTCGGCCTCCAGGCCCACATAGCACCAGTGCGTGCCGTAAAAGATTTTTTCCAGCTCGCGCTGGTACAGCTGCGCATCGGTGTAGGCCCAAAAGGGCACGCGACTGGAGCCAGGGTCGCTCCAGCGTGACAGGGTATGAGGTGCGTTCATCTGAGTGTCTCCGGGTCCTGCAGCGTACCTGCGCACAGGATTTCGGACAGATAATACGCTTACTTACGATTTCCGACTTCTTTCCCTGATCTTTTCAGTAAGGCATCGGTAGCGGCCGTCAGTCAAATACGCAGGTTGCCTGTTCAATCCTGGCCTGCACTTCCGCCCCAGTCGGGGGCACACAGCCGCGTCGCATCACGCACAAGCTGGCACTGGCCATGGCGTGGGCCAGCAAGCTGCGTCCCACATCATCCGGTAGTGCCAGCAGGTCAGCAGTGCCAGTCACACCGTTTTTTCGCGCCAGCAAAGCGGCCATGAAACCGGCGAGAAAACAGTCGCCTGCACCCACGGTATCCACCACCGACAACGGCCGGGATTCGCGGGCGCGCCACCGCCGGCCATCGCTTGTCAACAGACAGGCTCCGTGCGGCCCCAGGGTCAGAACCAGCAAGCCGGCACCGCTCGTGCCGAGCAGATGCTGCGCCCGCGCAAATACATCAGCGCCAGGTATCGCCAGGCTTTCCAGGTCTTCATCGCTGACCTTGACGACGTCGGCGTGTTGCAGYGCAGCGTGCACGTTGCGCCTGTAGTCCTGCAGGTCCGGCATGACCGACGGCCGCAGGTTGGCATCCACCACCACCATGCTGCCCGCCTGATGCTGGGCACGCAGCCATGGCAGGTAGCGGCCCGCATCCTCGGGCGCGAGTGCCAGGGCACCGGTATACACCATCTCGAGCGCGGGGACGCGTTGACACGACTGGATCAGGCTGTCCGCCGTGACCGCACGGTCCGCCACATCCTGCCGGTAAAAAACGTAGTCGGGATGGCCTGCATCATTTAGCCCCACCACGGCCAGTGAGGTGCTTTGTGCCACAGGCTGTGGGCAGGCCAGCCGCACACCATCCCCGGTCAGCGCGGCAGCCAGCTGGCGGCCAAAGCGATCGCGCGACAAAGGGTTGAGGTACAGGGTGCTGACGCCCTGCCGGGCCAGCGCACGCGTCAGGTTGAAAACAGCGCCACCCGGGCAAGGTTCATAACGTCCGTCCGGTTGAACGATCAGGTCAATCAATGCCTCACCAGCGGTTGCAACTTGCAGCACTTTTTCAGGGTTTTTCTCAGGGTAATCCATAACTAAAACAACTTGATTTAATAACTCAAGCGCCACTATAGTTCACCAACACCCATCACTTATGGGTACTTTCCCGCGAACCCGGGCCTGAATGTCGATTCAACAAGGAGACCATTTCATGAAAAAGACCACCGCCCTCCTGGCACTGTCCAGCCTCGCCCTGGCCGCCACATCGGCCTTTGCAGCGGGCGAACCCGTGATCGGCCTGATTACAAAAACCGAAACCAACCCCTTCTTCGTCAAGATGAAGGAAGGTGCTGAAGCCGAGGCCAAAAAACTCGGCGCCAAGCTGCTGACCGCCGCCGGCAAATCCGACGGCGACACAGCAGGCCAGATCACCGCACTGGAAAACATGGCTGCCGGCGGCGCCAAAACCATTTTGATCACCGCCAGCGGCGACGCCATCAGCCCTACCGTCAAAAAACTCCAGGCCAAAGGCGTGCAGGTGATTGCACTGGACAGCCCTTTTGAAGGTGCCGATGCCCTGTTCGCCACCGACAACTACAAAGCCGGCGTTTTGATCGGCCAGTATGCGAAGGCGGCCATGGCCGGCAAACCTGCCAGGATTGTCACGATCGACCTGTTCCCAGGCCATCCGGTGGGGGCGCAGCGTCACAATGGGTTCATGAAGGGTTTCGGCCTGCCTGCGGCAGACGCGAAATCCAACGAGCTGTCCAAAGACGCGGCCGTGGTCTGCATGGCCGATGGTTTTGGTGACCAGGCCAAGAGCCAGACGGCCATGGAAAACTGCCTGCAGAAAAATCCCGACGTCAACGTGGTCTACACCATCAACGAGCCTGCGGCCGCGGGTGCGTTTAATGCGCTGAAAAAGGCCGGCAAGGAAAAAGGCGTGACCATTGTCTCGGTCGATGGCGGCTGCCAGGGCATCAAGGACACGGCAGCCGGCATCATCACCGCAACGTCGCAGCAATACCCCCTGACCATGGCGGCGCTGGGCGTGGCAGCAGGTGTCAGCTACGCCAAGGGCGGCAAAAAGGCTTCGGGTTACACCGACACCGGCGTGACCTTGGTCTCGGCAAAAGCCCTTCCGGGTGTAGACAGCAAAGACACCAAAACGGGACTGAACCTTTGCTGGGGTGCGAAGTAATCGGCCAGACGCCTGCCGCCTGTCATCTTGCACCAGGTCCGGTGCAGGATGACAACATCATTTTCTCCATCCTGGATCTTTACCGATGAACCTGTCTTCGCGCCACATCCCGTGGGGGGCCCTCGGCCCCTGGCTGGCCCTGCTGGCCACCTGCATCTTTTTTRCCACCCAGTCAGACCGCTTCCTGACGGGTGCAAACCTGTCCCTGGTGCTGCAGCAGGTGATGGTGGTCGGTGTCCTGGCCATTGGACAGACCCTGATCATCCTGACGGCCGGCATCGACCTGTCCTGTGGCATGGTGATGGCACTGGGCGGCATGGTGATGACCAAGTTCGCCGTGAATTACGGCATCAACCCCTACCTGGCCATTGCTTGCGGCCTGGCGGTCACGACCGGCTTCGGCCTCGTCAATGGCTTGCTGGTCACCCGTATCAAATTGCCCCCTTTCATCGTGACGCTGGGCACCCTGAACATCGCATTTGCGATCACACAGATCTACTCCAACGCGCAAATCGTTCCCAACCTCCCGGCGGAATTGACCGCGCTGGGCAACACATTCGATCTGGGCAGCACCGAAGTCAGCCTGGGAACCGTCACCATGATTGGCCTGTATCTGCTGGCGTGGTTTGTCTTGCGGGACACCGCGCCGGGCCGGCACCTGTATGCCGTGGGCAACAACGCCGAAGCAGCAAGGTTGACCGGCATCCGGGTCGACCGCGTACTGGTGGCCGTGTACGCGCTGGCCGGTCTTTTTTACGGCATCGCCGCGCTCCTGTCGGTGGCGCGCACCGGCGTCGGCGACCCGAATGCCGGGCAAACCGAAAACCTCGATGCCATCACCGCCGTGGTGCTGGGCGGCACCAGCCTGTTTGGCGGACGCGGCATCATCCTCGGCACGCTCGTCGGCGCGGTGATTGTGGGCGTGTTTCGCAACGGTCTCACCCTGATGGGCGTTGCCTCCGTCTACCAGACACTGATTACCGGCATTCTGGTGATCCTGGCAGTCGCGGCCGACCAGATGTCGCGCAAAGGGCCCCGCTGATGAACACCTCAACGCCCCTCCCCACTTCCGCACCTCTGATCATGCAGGCCAAGGGACTGGTCAAGCGCTACGGCCAGGTCACCGCACTGGACGGTACCGACTTCGAACTACGCGCCGGAGAGATCCTGGCCGTGATCGGTGACAACGGCGCCGGAAAATCCTCGCTGATCAAGGCCTTGTCGGGCGCCACCGTGCCTGACGAAGGCGAACTGTTGCTCGACGGCAAGCCGATGCGCTTCAAGTCTCCTATCGATGCGCGCCGTGCCGGGATCGAAACCGTCTACCAGGATTTGGCCGTGGCCCCTGCCATGAGCATTGCGGAAAACCTGTTTCTGGGCCGCGAACTCCTCAAGCCCGGCCCCTTGGGCCGCTGGCTGCGCCTGCTCGACAAGAAGAAGATGCTGGAGCAGGCCATTGCCCGCATGCAGGAACTCAAGGTCGGGATTCGTTCGATGACGCAGGCCGTGGAAACACTCTCCGGCGGCCAGCGCCAATGCGTGGCCGTGGCGCGCGCCGCTGCCTTTGCGCAGCATGTGGTCATCATGGATGAACCCACGGCCGCCCTTGGCGTGAAAGAAGGCAACATGGTGCTGGAGCTGATTCGCCGGGTGCGCGACAAGGGACTGCCCGTCATCTTGATCAGCCACAACATGCCGCATGTGTTTGAAATCGCCGACCGCATCCACATCCAGCGCCTGGGCCGCCGTGCGGCGGTCGTCAATCCCAAGACCATCAGCATGAGCGACACCGTGGCCGTGATGACGGGCGCCAAGACGGCCGAAGAACTGCCGGAGTCCGCACTTGCCTGACATATTGGCCCCCACGCTTGTCACTGCGTGTACTACGCTGCCCCCCGAGGGGGCGCTGCGCCTGCGGACTGGCAAAGCCAGATCCGCGGCCCCGGCTGGTAAAGAGGGGCCCCCCGCGCTTATCGCTTCGCGTACTGCTGCCGCTCGAGGGGGCACTGTCACTCCAAAATGCGTGAGGCCCGCTCATGCTTAAAGGCATTGACCCTCTACTCACGCCCGACTTGCTCAAGCTGCTGGCCGAGATGGGCCATGACGATGCGCTGCTGCTGGCCGACGCCAACTTCACGGC